>CAZFCR010000137.1:0-8260 GCA_964517305.1 uncultured Akkermansia sp. | reverse complement strand
TGGCAGCAGGCGATCTGCCCAACGACAACATCAGTAATATTTATTTTGATAAACAGTGGGTATACATCTCTACCCTTGGCGGCGGACTGTTGAAAGGCAGTTACAACCCTTCGGCTCAGAAAATATTTTTAATTGAAACGGTGTATTCCGAAGCAGGCGGACTCGGCAGCAATTACGTTTACGCTGCTATTACAGATCAACAGGGTAAATTGTTTGTAGCGAGCGATGGCGGCGGATTTGAGATGCTGAAGAATGGTAAGTTTGTGAACCTTGCCCTTGCTTCTGGCCTTAAATCCAACACCATGTTTTCGTTGTGCAGAGACCGGTTCAACCAGATCTGGGCCACGAGCAACGCCGACGGTGTGCTTCGTTTCGATGGCCGGAAAACAATCAGCCTCAAAAGAAATGAGGGCCTTCGCGACGATCAGCCGCAACAACTCATTTCAACCGGAAACATTGTTTACGCGGTCAACTCACGGGGCATTGATAAAATTAACTGCCAGAGTCTTGAAGTAAGTTATTACGATTTTTCGGAAGGCGATTTTGAACCTAATCTGAATGCTGTTTTTTACGACAACGACCGCATTTACAGTGGCACCAATCAGGGCATCCTTGTTTACAGAAGCAGCCAGGAGCATCTTGATTCAGTAAAACCCACCGTTTACATCAAAGGTTTACAGATCAATTACAAGGCTTTTCCAACAGACAGCATCCCGGAGTTAAATCACAACCAGAACAACATCTCCATTGCATTTGACGGCATCTGGTTAAAAAATCCCGACAAACTCAGGTACCGCTACAGGCTGGCCGGTCTTGAAGACAACTGGATGTTTTCTGACGAAGGAAAAGAAATAACCTACAACAATCTGAGGCCGGGTAAATACGAGTTCAGGGTGCAGGTGCAGAACGACGAAGACATCTGGAGCGATCTGAACACCTATTCCTTCACCATCCTTACACCGGTGTGGCAACGCTGGTGGTTCTGGCTGCTGGTGATCTCTGTAGCGGGCTCGGCCGTGTACTTTTTTATCCGCTACCGTTTGCGCAGTCTGCAAAAAGAAAACCTCCTGCTCGAGCACCGTGTAAAAGAAAGAACTTCTGAAATTGAAAAACAGTCGCGGATCATTGAAAAAAAGAATACAGAACTCGAACAGCTTTCGCTGGTAGCAAGTAAAACTGATAATGTGGTGCTTATTCTTGATGCCGACGGCCGCCTTGAATACATTAACGAAAGTTTTACCAAACTCAACAACATCACCATCGACGAACTCAAAAGCCGTTATGGGGATACCATTTACCAGCTCAGCAACAATCCGCATATCCGCGAGATCATTGAGGAAGCCGTGTCGCAGAAACGTTCGGTCAGTTATGAATCGCTCAATAAAAAAGCAGAAGCCGGCCGGGAGATCTGGGAATCCTCTACCCTCACGCCGATTTTTGATGAGCACAACAAACTTAAAAAGATCATCATCATCGATACCGATGTTTCGGAACGCAAAAAACAGGAACAGATCATCTTTCAGAAAAACAAAGACATCACAGACAGTATTTCCTACGCCAGCAAGATCCAGCACGCCATTTTGCCGGATAACGCCCTGATAAAAGAACATCTGCCACACGCATTTATTCTGTACATGACCAAGGACATTGTGAGCGGCGACTTTTACTGGTTCACACATTTTAATGATACCAGTATCATTGCTGCTGTTGATTGCACCGGCCATGGCGTTCCGGGCGCGTTTATGAGCCTGATCGGATATAACCTGCTCAATAAAATTGTGAATGAGAACCGCATCACCGATCCAAAAAACATTCTTTACGAACTCAACCTCGGCGTGGTGGCTGCACTGCATAAAAACGAATCAGAATCAAAAGACGGCATGGACATTGCCATCTGCCGCATCAATCACAACGAACAAACCATTCAGTATGCAGGGGCCATGCGGCCGCTCTGGATCATCAACAAGGGTGAACTGAGCGAAGTAAAAGCCGATAAGATTCCTATTGGTACCCGTGCTGCTGACCGGGACCTGCCTATTGCCTACCATACCAATTTGCTGAAAATGGAACCCGGAGCCCGTTATTTTATTTTTACCGATGGTTACGCCGATCAGTTTGGAGGCGATAAAGACAAAAAATACTCCACTGCGCGTTTAAAAAAACTACTGATAGAGACCGCCAGTCTTGATTTCGACGCGCAGGAAAAAGCCATCAGGGAAGAACACATCAAATGGAAGGGTCCGAATGAACAGGTTGATGACATCCTGGTGATTGGATTCGGCACCTGATTGTTCTCTTTAAAAAAAGACCTTTGAACCAACCTTCACGGTAACATCATTTCATCAGCATATCCGTTAAGCCGCTGCCCGTTTTTCGTTTCTTAACCACCTCTGAAACGGTTTTTCAATTAACTCATACATCAATACCGACAATATAAGTGTGAAAACAAAACCGATGGGTGCCACGCTCCAATCGCCCGCCTGCAAATGTTCCGACTGAATCAGAAAACTGACAGCTGTCACCACAGATATCTGGACAATATAAAAACTGTAACTGATCTGTCCCAGGTAAACCATGACGCTTGACCCCATCCATTTAAAATGCCGCGTTAACAGGTTAAGCAAAACCAGGATGGCGGGCAGAAAAAAAACATTGTGGATAACATAACTTTGAAACACCGGTCCAAATAATATCAGGTAAATCAGGGTCAGGATCATTATCAATAAACCCAGCCAGATATTGATCTGAAAGCGGTAGCGGAAAGTTAAAATCCCCATGATCATCCCGGCCAGAAACTCGGGAAATCGCAGCACCGGAAAGACATAAACAAAATTAAAAGACAATTTCCCAAATTGAAACAAAACACCGGGAACTGAACTGGACATAATAACAAAACCCAACAACGTCCATAAAACTAAAGGCCGCACACGCAATAACCAGGACAAAACAAAGGGAAACAAACAATAAAAAAACAATTCGGCAGATACTGACCAGCCGCCTCCATACCAGTCGAAGACGTGCGGGTAAACAAACGATTCGAGCATGAACACGTTGAGGAAAACGATGCCGACAGTGGGCATTTGATGCAGGAGGAGATAAACAGACAGGCAAAATAAAATGCCGAAAAAATAAACCGGGTAAATCCTGAACAGCCGTTTTTTAATAAAGTTCGTAAAACCGATTTTTTGCCGGTGGTAACCGTAGGTTAAAATAAATCCCGAAAGCGCAAAAAAAACATTCACACCCAACGGACCAAGAGAAACGACATCTTTGACCACATCCGGTAGATAATAAAGCGGCGTTATCTGGTTAAAATGGGCAAGAAACACCCAAAGAGCTGCGAAAAATCTTAAACCGGTGAGGCTGGATAAATGGTTCATTTCAGTTCAAAACAAGGCATAAAAGAAACATCCGATCAAACACCGAGTTCTTTAAGCAAACCAACGCATTGTTTAATGCCGGTTTTGAGTTCAGTTCTGTATTCAGAAATATCCTGGCAAAGCTGTTGCTGGCCAACCTGCCCTATTCCTGCAAGATTAAGATTCCGGAACTTATCAAAGCCCGTGTTGAGCTGTTTGTATAACGTATTAAAATAATTTTGCCGGTGCTCGCTTGACAGCAAGGCGGCCGCGGCTATCAGTTTAAAAAAAATATATTCGCTGTCTTTCAGACAACTGTCTACTTTTTTAAGCAAAAAGGGATGTTCGTTGATTATAAAATCAGAATTAAGATAAGCGTGCGCCTGACCAAGATTACAAAATACATCTGCCAGTTTTCTGGCATAAAGAAAATAATAATGATCCATCCGGCTCATGGGAAAATGCTGTTCAAAACCCTCTACATAATGCTGCAGCCATTCAAAATAGGCAACCGGGTTTTCGGGCTCTTCTTTAACGTCGATTTCAAAATGAGTGGCCAGGCTGTTGGCGGTTCTGAGGTTCGACTTCTGCTCATCGCACCAGTTGGCAGCCTGCTCAGAAAAACGAACCGACAAAGCCTTTAAAACAGGATCATCGGACTCACTGTACTGGTTGATAAACGAAAGGTGATTAAAATAAAGCGAGGGTGCTATGGCACTGTAACCGGCAAAAAATAAACAAATGCGTTGACCCATAACTCGCTTTCAGATAAAAATCAGCTTGGCACCTTAGGAAAGGCACAAAAGCAAAAGTATATAAATTTCGCAATCGTGTTCAATTTTTTAAATGGATCACTTAACAACAAATTTACCCTGGCCCTTTTTTAAACTTAATTTTTGAAAAATATTCTATAGTCGCTAAAAATTGTATCTTCATCGCAATATTTTTGTGTTTGATAGATGGTCCTTCTTTAAACGGATAAAGGATAAAATGTGTTAAAGCAAAAGAAGGTCGTTCTGTTCCGTTCTTACCTGCACCGGTTTGCCTCCAACAATTTGAATTCAATAATTAAAAATGCGACATTTTAAATTTCTGCTCACTGTTTTATTTGTTTTTTCTTTCTGGCCTGTTGCACTCGTGGCGCAGACAGAAGCCGACCTGTCGAAAAGCAGAAAACTGGCGCGCATTAAAGCAGCCTACATTTACAAATTCACCAATTACGCTTATTGGCCCCTGGAAGACCTCATGAAGGAATTCCGCATTTGTGTGATGAGTTCTGAAAACCTTTCTCAGCAAATCGAAGAAGTAGTGAGCCGGGTCAAATTCAGGAACAGGATCCCCATCCGGGTTATTTTCTGCAAAACGCCTGCCGACATCAAAGATTGCCACATGCTGGTGCTTGACGCGGCTGACAAATCGCAAAACCTCTGGGCGGCTTACAGCAAGATCAGGGGCAAAAAAGTACTGATGGTTACCGAAAACCTCGTAGACTACCAGAAATCGATGATCTCGTTTATGATGGTGGGAGAAAAACTCAAATACATCACCAACAAAACCAAACTGGAAGAAAGTCAGCTGGTGATCAAAGAAGAACTGTACACCCTTGGCATTGTAAAGGAAGGTGAGTGGCGCTCCATCTTTGATAAATTTAAATACCTGCTCGATGCCAATACCGATGAAGTAAAAGTTGACCGTTCGGACATCGCTGAAATAGTTTCCCAATACCAGTCAATGGCCAATGACCAGAAACTTCAGCAGGTCACCATTTCGCAAATGGAAGATTCATTGCAGTCAAAAATGGCGGCCTTAAAGGTGAAAATGGATGAGTACGAAAAGCTGAACGCCCGTATCGACACTCAGAAAGTAGTTCTGCGGAATCAGGAAGCGAAGATGAAAACCCAGGAAACACTCATTAAGACCCGCGAAACGGAAATAGGCAAACAACAAACTGTTATTACCATTATTGCCGCGCTTACGGGATTGATCCTTCTTCTGTTGTTGCTGGCCATCCGGGTGAACGGCCAGAGAAGAAAAGCCAACAAACTCCTCCAGCTCCAGAAAAACGAAATTGAACGCCAGAAACAACTGGTGGAAGAAAAACAAAAAGAGATCCTCGACTCCATCAACTATGCCAAACGCATACAAACAGCCCTGATGGCCAGCGAAAGCATGCTGAACAACCATCTGCCTGAACACTTTGTGATGTTTAAACCCAAAGACATTGTAGCGGGCGACTTCTACTGGGCCTCGGTGTTACCCGACAGCGTTGTATACATCACAGCCGATTCTACAGGTCACGGTGTGCCGGGCGCATTCATGAGTCTGCTCAACATCAGTAAACTCAACGAGGCCGTGAATCAGAAACACATTAACCGCCCCGATCTGGTGCTTAACCATGTAAAAAAAGAGATCATTGAGGCGCTTAATCCTGAAGGCAGCACCGAAGAAAGCAAAGACGGCATGGACGCCACGCTTTGCAAACTTGATCTTAAAAACATGAGGCTGCAGTATGCAGCGGCCAACAACAGTTTTTGTATCGTACGGGGCGAGGAAGTGCTGACCTGCCAGGCCGATAAAATGCCGGTAGGAAAATCGCACGACGATTCGCAGCCATTTTCCTTTAATGAATTGCAGCTTCAGAAAGGCGACATGATTTATACCTATACCGATGGGTACATCGACCAGTTTGGTGGTCCGCAGGGTAAAAAAATGAAATACAAATTGCTGCGCGATGCCCTGGTCAGAGCAGCAAAATTACCTGTTGCCGAACAGAAAGAAATGCTCTCGGCTTATTTTGAGTCCTGGAAAGGCGGACTCGAACAGGTTGACGACGTGTTGCTGATCGGTGTGAGAGTCTAGTTAGGATCAATCTTTACATTGTAAACAATGGGCATCTGGGGCGGGATCTTGTCAAAATCACCCAGCAGTCCGTGAGCCAGTGCCGAAGGAATCATGATGAGCGCTTTATCCCCTTTTTTCAGGTATTGTAAACCTCTGTGAATACCGCTTTCTATCCTGTCTTCTTCCACCACAAAACTTTTTTTTCCTTCCTGTGCCGACGAATAACAAACCGTTCCGTCGAGCAGACTTACTGTAAAATTCATGGTCACCAGCATCCCCGGTTTAATGCTGTCACCAGCTGCGGCCGGTTTATAAACATGGTACCTGATGCCCGAAGCCGTAGCCGTGAAAGGCAGGCGATGCGATTTTTCATAATAATCCATCATGTCTTTTTCGCGTTCAACCAAAAGCTGATTCGCCTTTACGAATTGTTCCTTGATGGCTTTTTCCACGGGAGCCGATTGGGCTGGCATGGCTTTTTCATCATCAGGTGATGATCCGCATGAGCAGAACATGGAAATAAAAACGGTAAATAACGCAACGGTAGTGAATTTCATGATAATGGCAAAAATAGACATATACCCCATACAGTGGCAGCCAAAATAATTAAATTTACACGCTGTAAGCCATGAAGAAAGAAGAGCGTTACCGCGCCATCCTCAACTATTTTGAGCACAACAATCAGCCGGCCGAAACCGAGTTGGTTTACAGCAATCCGTTTGAATTGCTGGTTGCGGTAATTCTGAGCGCGCAGTGTACCGATAAACGGGTGAATCTGGTGACTCCCCCGCTCTTCCGTGATTTTCCCGATCCTGAAACAATGGCGGCAGCGGGCAGCGACACTTTATTCAGCTACATACGCAGCATCAGTTATCCCAACAACAAGGCCAAACACCTGGCAGGCATGGCCAATATGCTGCTGAGTGAGTTTAAAGGCGAAGTGCCTTCGGAAGTGGATGAGCTGGTAAAACTGCCGGGTGTGGGCCGCAAGACCGCGAACGTGATTGCGTCGGTGATTTACAACAAACCCACCATGGCTGTTGATACCCATGTTTTCAGGGTAAGTAACAGGCTGGGGTTAACTACTAATGCCACAAACCCTTTGCAATCTGAAAAACAATTGATTAAATTTATTCCCGAACACCTCGTTCACAAAGCACATCACTGGTTGATTTTACATGGGAGGTATGTTTGTGTTGCAAGAACACCAAAGTGCTGGGAGTGCCCGTTGACAAGGTTTTGCAGGTATTTTGAAAAACATCAGCATAAACTCAATTTAACAGACAATAAACATCAAATAAATAAAACACCCCATGGCAAAGAAGATACAAAAGAAAAAAGCAGCGAAGAAGCCGGTAAAAAAAACGGCGCGCAAAGCAGCAAAACCGGCAAAAAAAACCGCGAAAAAAGCTTCTAAAAAAGCGACTCCTAAAAAAGCTGCGAAAAAAGCAGTTAAAAAGGCGGTTAAAAAGGTCGCCAAAAAAGCTACCAAAAAAACCGCCGTTAAAGCGGCTAAAAAAGCAGTTAAAAAAGCCGGCTCAAAGAAGGCTGCGAAAAAGGCAGTAAAACGCGCGGCCCGTCCCGCAAAAAAAGCAGTAAAAAAAGTCAGCAGGCCTGCTAAAAAAGCGGTTAAACGTTCGGCACCGGCAAGGAAAGCAGTGGCTAAAAAAGCCATCAGGCGCCAGGTTAAAAAAGTGATCAGACAACGCATTGAAAAACCACAGAGCGGTATCAGTGCTTTAACCGGAACTGTAACCGACATGGTGAGAGATGCGGTGAGCAATGTGATGGACCGGGTAATGCCAAACCGTCACCACGAAGACACCGAGATCAATGAGAACACAGGGAACAACAACAAGTCGCGCGACGAGGAGGAATAGTCTTCCCTTGCAGATTTTAAAAGCCTGATTTTAAGCGCCAGTGAAAAAAAGTGCGTGTAAACGCAAAAATTTTTTGCGGAGTTAAAATTAATTGGTTAAATTTGCACTCCCGAAAACACCCGGGAAACGGATTGGTAGTTCAGCTGGTTAGAATGCCGCCCTGTCACGGCGGAGGTCGCG
>CAZFCR010000136.1:0-8442 GCA_964517305.1 uncultured Akkermansia sp. | reverse complement strand
AGCACAAGCAGAAGTAAAGCGCTGATCCGGATTGTTTTTACCATGTATGGGATTAATAAATTATCTCTGATGTGATCAATCGAAACCTCTCACCGCGTAGATCAAGCCGTTGGAAACCATCACAAATTGTTTTTCGCCTATTTTGTATTTACCGGTTGGTGCCAGACTGCCGTTCAGGTAGGCCATGTCTTCTGTAGAGGGAACGTTATTTTTTTGTGCTATGGCCAATTCTCCTTCGTCGCACTGATACAGATGTCGTTCAGTGTGATCTGCGCTAAGTTCAGTTTCTTCTTTTGTTTCTTCAATTATTTCATCACTGCTAAGGTCGGTAGCTGCTTCGTAAACCGGCTGGGGACTGGTTTGAAATTTTTTGCCGCTGAATTTTTCGATTTTTTCAATCATTTCTTCTACCTCCCAGGAGGGCAGGTGTTTCCCGAATTTCATAGTTTTCCGGTCCGTTGCAATTTTAATATTGCCTTCGTCAATCACATATTGTAATTCCCTTTCCTGCGTGGCAAGGCCTGTAAAATCAACAATGGGATTGTCGAGGGGATGTTTGGTATACTGCTGGTCTGCAAATCCAAGGTAGTTGATCTCGTTGAGCCTGAACGTATTTTTTTTGGTTTCGCTGAGCGTCTTCTGAATAACAGTCAGGTCGTCTTTGGTGACAATTAAAAATTCTTTAAAAAACGCTGAATTCAACAGCTTAAAAAAGATCAGAAACAATACGAAGGTGATCCCAAAACAAATAACAGACGCAACAACCGATTCATCCAAAAAATTGAGACCCAGGAAAGCCACTGCTATCACTGCAATGAGGATAAATCCGGCGCGTACCATAAATCCAACCTTAAGAATTGTTTTTGGTCCGGCGTTAATTTGAATGTGCAGATGCTCAGGCATTTTGTTCGGGTGAATAATTTGAAGACTAAAATAGATAATTTTTTGTTCTTCAGGATTTATTTCCCCGGGGCTGATGCCGCTGTGACGGTAGGTTGGTTTCGGTGGCCTTTATTCGTAAGGCAGGTATATATCAAATCGCGCGCCTTTATTGGGTTTGGAGTTGGCAGTGATCCGACCTTTGTGATTTTCAACGATCCGTTTACAGATGGCCAGCCCGATGCCGGTTCCGTTGTATTCATCAAAACTGTGCAGACGCTGAAACACTTCAAAGATCCGGTCTTTGTATTGCGGATCAAATCCGATGCCGTTGTCGGTATATATAATGTGAATGTATTTTTTTTTGTCCGACAGCTGATCTGGAATGTCTGAGCCTGATTCCACTTTGCTTTTGATGGTGATCACCGGTGCAATGTGTTTTTTTGAGAACTTCAGCGAGTTGCTGATCAGGTTGTGAAACAGTTGCCTGAACTGGAAACGAAGCACTTTCGTTTGCCCGGTCACACTGATGCTGATCCTCGCTTTTTTTGTCTGGATCGCATCTTCAAAATCGGAGGCCACTTCACGGAGTATGGAGTTCAGTTCGGTATCTTCAAAATTGTAAGCGCTGTTTTTGGTACGTGAAAACTTCAGGAGATCTTCGATCAGCGCCTGCATGCGTTCAGCGATGGCGCGCAGCCTGAGAAAATAGCCTTTGCCTGTTTCCGATAAATTTTGTTCTTCTTCAAGAATACAGGTGGCGAAAGTCTGAATTTTGCGGAGCGGTTCCTGTAAGTCGTGGCTCGAAATATAGGTGAAAGAGGTGAGGTCTTTATTGGCTTCAAATAACTGTTTGTTTTTTAGAACAAGTTGTCTTGTGCGGCGATTCACAGCTCTTTCAAGTTCAACGTTGTCTTTTTTATGGAGGAGGAGGTCTTTGCGCATCTCATCCTTTTCACGCTGGTAAAGACGCGAACGTTCCGTGATGTCGTTAATGGCCAGCAGGATCAGTTGTTCTTTGTGATTTTTCTGAACAATCTTGTGCGCATTCAGCAGCATGGTTCGTCTTCCTATGCCGGGGAAAATATGCGATACCTCAAAGTTATCAAATTGTGTGTTTTTGTTGATCACCTCATCGAGCATGTTCGACAGGCCGGGAATGTTCCATTGTTTGCTGCCGAGATCAAAAATGAGTTTGCCTTCCGTATCTTCTTTGCGCGAATTGAATTTTTTGTAAAACGATTTGTTCGCGGATTTTACATGGAGTTTTGCATCCATGATCAGCATAGGTTCGTGAAGTGTTCTGATGATGGTTTTAGAATAATCGTACGACTCCTGCAAAAGGTCGTTGCGGATCTGCAATTCCTGGTTGGTGGAGATCAGTTCTTCGTTGGTAGCTTCAATTTCTTCCTTCGAAGTTTCGAGTTCTTCGTTCAGTGTCTGAAATTCCTCATTGGCCGAGATGATCTCTTCGTTGGCCAGTTGCAGTTCCTGATTGGACGCTTCCTGCGACTCGATAACGAGGTGAATTTCTGCCCGTGCCTTTTCCAGATCCTGTGTCAGTTTTTTAATGACCTGATCTTTTTTTCGCAACGCGGCGGTAGCTGATCCGGGTTTCAGATTTAAAGATGGATCTGTATCATCCGTTTCGCCTTCCTGAAGGGTAAACACCACCAGGAGCAGTGTTTCCTCAGCATCGGTTTCGAGCGGACTAACATCGAGGTTCACGAATTGTGATTTTGATCCCGCTACGCGTGCGTTGAGTTTAATGCCAGTTTGTTTGGAAGGTTGTTGCGTTCTGATGACCTTGCCGATGCAGCTCCGCAGCTCAAGACTGAATTCAGGACGCGCCATTTTCAGAATGTTCAGCGATGCTTTTCCCGGCTGGTGTGTAAGGAATACACCCGTGGGACCTCTGAACTGAAGAATGTCCATCTGTTTATTGATGATGGCGCAGGCAGGCATGTGATGTTTCAGAAGTACCGTGTCAATCACTTCATCGAGTGCAGCGGCGGGATTTGTTTTTATAATGGGTGATATCAGTGACAGTTTTTTCTTTTGACCGGGCGCATCGGCGAAGTTTGAACTGAGATCGGGAATTTTATTTAACCTGGCACTGTCGTTACGCGAATAAATGCGATAACTATCGTTCATTTGTTTAAAGAGACTCGGCGACGCGTTGGTGGACTCCGACTTGCCAAGCATCAGGAACCCTGTTTTGTTGAGCGCGAAGTGCATCGTGGACAATGCTTTTTTCTGAGCCGAGGTGTCAAAATAAATGAGCAGGTTGCAACAGCTGATAAAATCGATATGATAAAACGGAGGATCTTTGAGAAGGTTATGCGGGGCAAACACGCAGATCTCGCGCACCTCTTTTGATATGCGGTAAGTATTTCCTGTGCGGATAAAAAAAGCTTTGATCCTGGCAGCCGAAACTATTTCCAGGTCCTGCTTAGAATATTCTCCTACTCTGGCATCGCGGATGGCCGATTTGCTCAGGTCGGTTGCAAAGATCTGAACCTGTATTTTTTTAGCTTGTTTTTCCTGCAATTCCATTAAAATCATTGCAATCGAATAAGCTTCTTCTCCCGAAGAACAGGCCGGCACCCAGATGCGAATGGGTTTTTCAGAGACATGCATCTTTATTAACCTGGGAAGGAAAGTGGTCTTTAAATAACGGAAGGTATCTGTATCTCTGAAAAAACTCGTGACGTTAATCAGGAGATCTTTGTACAGCGCGGCAGTTTCATCGTTTTTACCACGCAGCAGTTTCAGGTAATCCTTTAGACTTGTTACATTGTTCTGCACCATCCTGTGTTTGATGCGGCGTTTAACAGTAGTCATTTTATAGTGACTGAAATCTACCGAAGAGCTATGGTGGAGGTGTTTCAGAAGCACCTTCATTTCCTGTTCGTTGTCTTCGCTCCTGATGATGTCGGGCTCGGGTTCAGAACGTTTAAATCCGTTTTTACTGAAGCGGCCTAGTTCCAGGCCAATCTGTTTGGGTGTGAGCACATAATCTACTACGCCGGCATCAATTGCCGACGTGGGCATACTATGGGCCTGAGCTGTGTTGTTCTGGGCAAAGGTAATGCCGCCAGCGTGTTTAATGGCTTCCAGGCCTGCAGTGCCGTCGTTGGCGTTGCCTGAAAGTACAATGCCCAGCACATTTTTTTTATGTGTACGGGCCAGAGAGATAAATAAAGTGTCTATCGAGTCTACTGCGCTTGCTTTTGAACGCGGCAATAATTCAATGTGTCCATTGGTAACTTCAATGCCCTTATTATAAGGGATAACATAAATATTATTCGGCAGCATTTTGGCCCGGTGCTTAACGTCCTGCACCTTCATCCTGGTAATCCGTGAGAGAATGTCGGGTAAATGACTTTCGTGGTCAGGACTCAGGTGCTGCACATAGATATAGGCCATGCCCGTATTGGAAGGAAGGTATTTCAGAAGCTGGATCACAGCCTTCAGTCCGCCAAGGGAGGCACCAATGGCGACAACAGGGAAATTTTTTTTTGATGGCTGACCACCACTGAGCGTTCTTTTTTTTGTAGCGGTTGCCATAGAGGGTTCGTCTTAAAAATCGACTGTGGCGGTGAGAAGAAATCCGGATCTTTTCGGCCTTTTAAATTTATTTTCCAGCATCAGGGTAAGTACCTGGAAGATGGACTTTTTGAGTTCGGAAATGTTTGATTTTTTAATATAGAAATGGGCGCCTTTGGTAAATAACTGTTCGGCGATGTCTTCGTGAAGCGATGTGGAATAAATAACAACGGGAAGATGTTTAAGCAGGGCATTTTTTTTTATCTCTTCAAGACATTCTGCGCCATTTTTTTTTGGCATGTTCAGATCAAGGAAAAGGACGTCAGAAAGATTTTTAGGATTATCGGAAAGGTACTGCATCAGTAGGGCACCATCTTCAACTGTTTTCAGGCGCGTTTTGATGGGCAACTCCAGTAATACTTTATTAAAGAAAAAACGATCATCTTTATCGTCATCTGCAAGCAGAATATTAAGTGATTTTTCCATTGTACAGGGGAGATTAGGTGGAACGCTCCCTTTCGGAATCATTCCTGGTTAATGTATAGAAACAGCAATTGTGTCAAAGATCGCGCATCTAAGGTAATCTAATTTTTGTATTAACATCTTATATTATCGTTAGAAGCGCTAATTGTATTCTGAACGGCCCTCATTTATCCACAAGAATTTTGGAGATGCATTGGGGTCGTGAATCCCTGAATTGACGAGGCAATCAGGCTTTCTGGGAATCTTCGGGGTATTAATACCACAAATAATTTTTGTTCTTTGTTGGGCAGACCAGAGCGCTTAAAAAATTTTTCACGCAGAACATTTTGCGCCATATCAGCGGTTTTCGGATCCTTATTTGCTTTTGTTATAACTGAAAACTGGCTGGTTACCCGGGATCGTTTTTTTTTGGCGTATTTTAGATGAACAGCTATATCCTGTCGTCATAAATAATTGCAATCGAACAGTTGGATACAGGTCTCACGCAACGAAAGCGGAATAAACCGATCGCAAAAAAAAGGCCGCCCTTCGGACAGCCTCTTTATTATTTTATGTGGACTAAACCTGCGGATCCTCCGCTGTTTTCACCGGTGGAATTTCGTCCTTCGGTTTCATCAGTTCTTCGTTTTTATCGAAAGGTCGTTTGCCAAAGATCTCTTCAAGGTCTTCTTTAAAGATCACTTCTTTTTCAAGTAGTTTTTCGGCGAGCGTGGTGAGTTTTTCCTTGTTGCTGGTGAGGATCTGCCTGGTTTTGGCATAAGCAATATCGGTCATTTTTTTCACCTCTTCGTCGATGGTCTTCGCGGTGCTTTCGCTGTATGGTTTACCAAAAGAGTATTCGCTCTGTCCCGTACTGTCGTAATAACTGATGTTACCGATCTTGTCGTTTAGTCCGTAATACACAATGCTGGCGTAAGCCTGTTTGGTGATCTTTTCAAGATCGCTCAGCGCGCCCGTACTCACTTTGCCAAAGATGATCTCTTCAGCGGCACGGCCACCCAACGCGGCACACATCTCGTCCATGATCTGTTCTGCGGTGGTGATCTGTCTTTCTTCAGGCAGGTACCAGGCTGCTCCGAGCGATTTACCGCGTGGCACAATGGTTACTTTAACAAGCGGGCTCGCGTGTTCGAGCATCCAGCTTACCGTGGCGTGTCCCGCTTCGTGGAAAGCGATCACACGTTTTTCCTGTGGCGTGATGATCTTGTTCTTTTTCTCAAGACCAGCAATGATACGGTCAACCGCGTCGAGGAAATCCTGTTTCTGAACTGTTTTTTTATTGGAGCGGGCTGCAATCAGCGCGGCTTCGTTACAAATGTTGGCAATATCGGCGCCGCTGAATCCCGGCGTTTGTTTGGCAAGGAAATCGATCTGAACACTTTCATCGATCTTGATCTTTTTAAGATGCACCTGAAAGATCTCTTTGCGTTCATTAAGATCAGGCATATCAACGTAGATCTGCCTGTCGAAACGTCCTGCACGCATCAGTGCGCGGTCAAGAATGTCGGCACGGTTGGTCGCTGCCAGAATGATCACACCGCTGTTGGTGCCAAATCCATCCATTTCAGTGAGAAGCTGGTTGAGTGTGTTCTCGCGTTCATCGTTGGCTCCTGCCGAGGCGCTTTTGCCGCGGGCACGACCAATGGCATCGATCTCATCAATAAATATGATACAAGGCGCTTTTTCTTTTGCCTGTCTGAAAAGGTCGCGCACACGTGATGCACCAACACCCACAAACATCTCAACAAAGTCAGATCCGCTGAGAGAGAAAAAAGGAACTTTCGCTTCACCTGCCACCGCTTTGGCAAGCAATGTTTTACCGGTACCCGGAGGACCCACGAGCAACGCGCCTTTAGGGATCTTCGCGCCGAGGTCGGTATATTTTTTAGGATTTTTCAGGAAGTCAACAATTTCCATCACTTCCATCTTGGCGCCATCCAATCCGGCCACGTCGTTAAAAGTAATGTTCACATGTGTGTCTTTGTCAAACAAAGTGGCTTTTGATTTTCCGATGTTAAAGATCTGACCCGGGCCACCGGCACCGCCGCCACCCATTCTGCGCATCATTACCACCCAGATCACGATCATGATGATGATCGGAAGCAGCCAGGGCAGCTGGTCGCTCATCCAGTTGGTTTCTTCAATGCTGCGTGCGGAGATCTGGCGGTCCTTGGGAATGCCGGCATCGTTCTGCACTTTTTCCATGGATGCAAGAAAATAATCAATAGATGGAATGGTAACAAAAAATTGCGGCCCTTTATAATTGCGGTCAAACATGGCGCGACCTGTTTTCGGATCTTTGTAACGATCGAGTGTGGCCACGCTGTCAGGGTTCACTGTAATGCGTGCAATGGTTTTGTTTACGATTACTACATCTGTTACATCGCCCTTCACCAGCATGTCCTGGAAGAATTTGCTTTGCGGCACTTCTTTCAGTCTTGAATTAAAATCGTTGCCGTAAAAAACAATGAATAAAAGCACTGCTATCACAATGCCATAGATCCAGTAAAAATTGTTGCCGCCGTTGCCGCCTTTATTGCCACCCAATGAGTTCTGGCGCCCGAATTTTTCTTTCATGCGCTCAAACTGTTTTTTTCTTTCCTCTTCGGGTGAAGAGGACTGGTTATTGGTGGGAGGAGTTTGATTGTTGTCTCTGTTTGTATCTTCGCTCATTGTGTCTGTTTGCTCTAGTGTATTTAGTCGTTGACCAGTGTGATCTCCGCGTCGCCCCAGAGGGCTTCAATGTTGTAGTGTTCGCGTGCTTCGCGGAGAAAAACGTGTACAACCACATTGATATAATCGAGTAAGATCCATTCACCGTTCTGGTGACCTTCGGTGTGATAGGCTTTTTCGTTGGTGAGTTTTTCAACCACTTCTTCCACGCCATCGGCAATGGAGTTCACGTGTGTATTGCTGTCTGCATCACAGATCACAAAATAATCGGTCACACGGTTTTCAATGTTAGCGAGATTAAGGATCATGATGTTCTTCGCTTTCTTTTCCTGCATCCCTTCAACTACTGCATCAAGCAATGAAGTGGTTTGCTGCGGGGAAGAAGTTTTCTTCGGCCTTTTTGAACTTACTTTTTTCTTTTTTTCAGAATTGGCAATCAGATTGGCAGCACGCAGTTCCCGTTCTTTTTCGGTGACCGGTTTTTTTGCAGTTTTTTTTGCGGGAGAACTTTTTGATTTAACGGTCTTTTTTGCAGCAGGCTTCGCGCCTTTTTTTGCCGCAGTTTTTTTTACCGGAATTTTAGCCATATAAGAGGATTTGTGCTGAGCTTTGAATAAATTTTGTTAGGTTTACACTAAACAACAAATTTAACTTATTTGGCGTAATGGAAACGTTATTTATTGGCAAAAACTCAATTTTTTTACCTGAAGTAGATAGCACCAATTCCTATGCCATTGACTTGTTAAAGAACGTTAACCTTCCGGAGGGAACGGTGATTCACACGGCACATCAGAAGACCGGCAGAGGACAACGCGGAAGCGTGTGGACCGCGGAGCCACTGAGTAATGTCACTGCATC
>CAZFCR010000135.1:0-8472 GCA_964517305.1 uncultured Akkermansia sp. | reverse complement strand
ACACCGGAAATCCACTTGTAAATTAGTTTACTTTTTAAGTAATTACAACACTAGTTCGGTGCTCCATCAATACAACGGCGCGGGTAATTATAATGCCAAATTAAAGGTGATCAGCAATTCCGGATGTGCCGATTCCATTATCCGTACAATCAAAGTTTTTGCCAAACCTGTGGTTGGCTTTTCTGCATTGCCTGTTTGCCGGGGTGAGGCGGTTCAGTTTGTTAACAGCTCTTTTATTTCGGAAGGAAGTTTACAGTATAGCTGGAGTTTTGGTGATGGCAATGGTTCTGCCATTTCTTCTCCCACAACTGTTTACGCGCAGGCAGGGATGTATAATGTGAGCCTCATTGCAACTTCCAATCACAATTGTATGGATACTGCTGTGGGTCTCGCGCGGGTTTTTGAGAAAGCGGACCTTGGTATTTTGCAGAACAATGTATGTATGGGGCAACTGATGAATTTCAGTACCAGCATTTCGCCGGTGATGAACCTGCAGGTGAGTTATAATTTTGGTGATGGCAACTTTGCATCTGTTTTATCGCCTTCACATGGTTATGCAACGCCGGGAAATTTTTTGGTGAAAGTGAGCGGCTTGAGTGATTCGGGCTGTGTGAGCAGTGCGGAGAAATATGTGAGCGTGTATGCAAAACCTTACGCGGCATTTAGCGCGGCCAATGTTTGTGAGGGAGACAGCACGCGCCTGATGAACGGCAGTGAAAATAGTAGTTACACTTATTCCTGGCAGTTGGGCGGGCAGGGGAGCAGTGCGGCTGTAAATCCTGTTATTGTTTTTAATGGCGCAGGAATTTACCAAGTGCAGTTAATTGTTAGTACTGCCCAGACCTGTGCGGATACTGCGACGCGCTTTGTTGAAGTGTTTAAGCGGCCCGCGGCTGTTTTTAGTTACAACAATGCCTGCGAGGGCCAGCCTGTTGTTTTTAAGGATGAAAGTACAGCGGGCAGCGGCGCCATTCAAAGTAGAAGCTGGAATTTTGGAGATCATAGTTTTTCAAGCGAAACAGATCCGCAGAAACTGTACCTGAATCCGGGGGCTTATTTTGTTGAGCTGCAGGTGGAGTCCAGCGCGGGATGTAGCGACAGCAGCGGCAGATGGGTGCTTGTGTATCCGCAACCGGTAGCTGATTTTACAGCTTCTCCGGTTTGTGAGGGGGAAGAGATGTTGTTTAAAAACCGAAGTGCGAGTGACAGTACGTTTTTTTCCTCGCTCTGGTTGTTTGAAGAACAGAAAAAGTCTGAAGCGGAATCGCCCCGGTATTTATTTTCTGCGGCGGGGGAGAAGGCAGTGAAACTGCTGGTGAAGACCGGGCATGGTTGCGCCGATTCAGTTATCCGTTTTGTTACCGTGATGGCCTTGCCCAAAACAGATGCCGGAAGGGATACGAGTTTTAATAAAGGCACTGCGGTAAAACTGAATGCGCACGGCGCGGTGAGTTATTCGTGGTTTCCTGATAACGGCTTAAATACAGCCATTGGCGCGGAGGTGCTGGCGGGTCCGCCAAAGAGTCAGTTGTACACCGTTTACGGCACAGATGCGAATGGCTGCATGCGTGTGGACAGTGTTTTTGTAAAATTGCTGGATGACTTGCTGGTGATTCCCTACAACATTGTAACGCCCGATGGCAATGGTTTGAATGATACCTGGATTGTGAAACACATTGAGTCGTATCCGGAAAATGAGGTGCTGATTGTGGATCAGTGGGGACAGGTTGTTTTGGAAACCGAAGGATACCGCAACGATTGGACAGGCCGAAACGGGCAGGGGGAGATGCTTCCGGATGCCACCTATTATTATGTGCTGAAGTTTAAGAATCACGATAAGATTTACAAAGGATCCATTACCCTGATGCGGAACAGGAATTGATCTTCTGCGTACTGATTAGCACATTCTACAATTTGTAGCAATACTTTGTTACGCCTCTGTTTAATTTTACTCTATGCCCGAATACATTGTTGAGCTCATAGAGGATGTGCACCGCGACAAACCGGTGATACTGATCAATTGCAGTTACAACAGTGCGATTGACGCGGCAGTGCGCTCGATACCCGGTCGCACCTGGAGCAATAGCCGGCGGTGCTGGTACATTCAACGTGATGAGAGAGCGCGTGACTTGTTGGAGCAGAAGCTGGGCCGGATGGCCATTCTGAAGTTTATTGGTCCTGACGGCGAGAGGCTGGTAAGGCCACCGTCTTCTTTTGCGCCTGAGGAAAGGCCTGCCAAAATAATGATGCCGGCGGTGCTTGATCCTGAGAAAGAAAATAAAGCACTGCTTTTTGGAGATTGGTTAAGATCGAAACGTTACAGCGGGAATACTATCGGAACTTATGTGGATGCGCTGCGGGTATTAATGATAAACCGGTTTCCGAGATTGACAACCAGGATCTGATCACTTTTAATAACAAGTACATTCTCGAACAACGATTGTCTGGCTCCTACCAGAACCAGGTGGTGAATGCGTTGAAGTTGTTTTTCAGGAGCATTGAAGACAGGAAGCTGGATCCGGAGTTGATTCACCGTCCTAAACGCGCGAAGGTTTTGCCAAATGTATTGAGTAAAGAAGAAGTGAAACAGATCCTGGACATTCCGCGCAACCTGAAACATAAGGCCATGTTGAGCCTGATTTACGCCTGTGGTCTGCGCTGCGGCGAGTTGCTGCGTCTTAAACCCGAGCATGTGGATTCAAAAAGGAACCTGCTTATCATCAAACAATCGAAGGGCAGGAAGGACAGAATAGTGCCTTTGAGTGGTAAAATCCTTGAGTTATTGCGTGGCTATTTTGTGGCCTATAAACCTGTTACCTATTTATTTGAAGGTCAGCGTGCGGGTACGATGTACGATGAGCGAAGTTTGCAGAACGTATTAAAAACCCATGTTCAGCGCGCTGAAATTAAAAAGCCGGTGACATTGCACTGGTTGCGGCACAGTTATGCTACACATTTGCTGGAGAGCGGCACTGATTTGCGGTATATCCAGGAGATTTTAGGTCATACTAGCAGTCGCACCACGGAAATTTACACCCATGTGAGTAACCAGCACATTCAAAAAATAACCTCGCCATTTGATAATTTGTAGAAAATGAATAAATTTACACATCACCCGTATTTATTCGCCAATCTTCCTCCTGTGAGTGAAGAAACCGAAGGTTTGGAGCGGGTATAAGGTAGTTATGGGGCATTTTAAAAGACGACATAGCGGACACGGACAGACAAGAGAACCACCAAAAGTTTTCTTTGACACATCGTGACAGCAATTTTCGACAACAGACAAATTAAATATTATACATTTACAAACAATTTAAAACCAAAAACAAAATGAAATCAATTAAACAACTTTCGTTCATCGGACTGGCTATTGCGCTTGTCCTGACTTCCTGCACAATGGACAAACGGGTTTATATGTCTGGCTACCACATTGAGTGGAAAAAATCAAAACATAATCCCGACAGACAGGAATTAGCAAGCAATGACAATGTAAAACAGACGGGGCAAAATCAAACCGTGACAGTTGAGCAATCAATAAATGAAACCAACACGGCTGACAATTTTTTCGCACCGACAGTAACTGATGACAACATTACTGCATCGGTGGACAATAACTCTGTTATTATTCCATCTCACAAGACAGTTGCGTTTGACAAAAAAGTAAATACTGTTACTACCAAGACAAATTCTGCTTCCGAGACAAAAACTGTAATTGCAAGCAAAGTAAGCAAGACAAAAAAGAAAGCAGAGAAAAATAATTCTGCTGGTGGTGGCAAAAGTCAAATTGTTGCTCTTATTCTCTGCATTTTTCTTGGACTACTTGGTATTCATAGATTTTATCTTGGTTACACAGGTTTGGGACTTTTGTATCTCTTGACATTAGGACTGTTTGGAATTGGTTGGCTCATTGACTTAATCCTATTAATCATTCCAAACGGACTGACACCAAAGGGCAAGACAAGTTACAGGGAATAAAAAACGCCCCATAACAGCGGGTTTAAGAAATTGGCGGTTCAGTGGTTAAATGAAGTTTTGTGCTTCGTATCAAGTTCATTGCTGGCAGACAGTTTTGTGCTCCGAAATCGCCAACTTCTTAAACCCGCAAAACGTTACCAGCAATAGCGCCGGGACGCTACCTGACTACTCCATAGACAGGTTAGCGCCCTTTAACCATTCAATGTCATCTTTATCAAACTCATTAATTATAAATGAGCCGTGACCATCTTCGTGTGAAATTGACAGTCCGTGTTTTTGACAAACCTTTTCAATTTCTTCAAAAAAAGCTTTTACACGCTGAGGGGTTTCGATGAAATCCCTCTGTTTACTACTCCAAGATTTTTCCATTTTGTATTATTTTTAAGCAATTTATAAATTCTTCCGATGCGCTACTGCTGGTAACACGGCGCAATTGCGTCACCGGGAAAAGAGGCCCCGGCGAACGCAAGCGCCGAATCCGTTAGTACCAATTGCCGCATGGACATTTCCAAAGACAATTTTACGGCAGACAAAAGAACTTTCGTTTTCAAAAACTTCTGGTATTCCGGTGGACAGCTTCTGGGTGGACATCCGAACATTAAACAAATTTTTCTCAGACAATTTTAATTTTTTTCCTGCGCTTTTTTCTGCCCGTGACAACGGGCAAATTGGCTATCGCAATCGCAGCACATTTGTTTGGCCGGAGGACATTTGGTAAAGCCAAACAAATAAGCTACAATGCCCACGCTCAAGCAAATTGGTTGCTCGCCGACGGGCGAGCGCGTTTGCGCTTCTCACTCCGTTCAGTCAAAGGCGCAGGCCACAGGCGTACGGTATTTTTTAAATTACTATTATCTATAGCATTACTTGGGGGCAATAGCCCTTAACTTTGAAAATTGAATAGAGCGAAATAGGAAATACAAGGCTAGCCTATTGTATATTTGTATCATGGCTGATACTGTATCAAAGGAAAGACGAAGTGAGATTATGAGTAATGTAAAAAGCTCACACACTAAGCCTGAAATTCTTGTTCGGAAGTTTCTTTATTCAAATGGAATTAGATTTCGTTTGCATGATAAAAATGTACCAGGAAAACCAGATCTTAAAATTCCAAAATATAAGACGGTTGTTTTTATTAATGGATGTTTTTGGCATGGGCACAAATCATGTAAAATCTATGTTATGCCAAAAACGAACAAATCCTTTTGGTATTCCAAAATAGAAAACAATATGAATAGGGATCAGAGAAATAAAAGAAAATTAAAACGTTTAGGGTGGAAAGTCATAACCGTTTGGGAATGCGATTTAAAGCCTAAGAAGCGGGAAAGAACCCTACAGAGACTTGTTAATAACATTTTAGAGAACACTATCGATCATGGTTTTTGAAATTATATTTTTGACACGAATTGTCAAATGAATTAATTCAAATGAAAACGGTAGGTGATGTAATTCGAAATAAGAGAGAAGAATTAGGGCTTCTTTTAAGACATGTCTCAGCAAAGCTTGATATAGACCAAGCAATTCTCAGTAAGATCGAAAGAGGAGAAAGAAGACTAAACAAAACTATTATAATCCAATTAGCTGATGTACTAAAATTAGATAAGAATCAGTTACTAGTTGATTATTTAAGTGAAAAAATAGCTTATGAAATAGCTGACGAAGAATGCGCGTCCCAAGCGCTAAAAGCCGCTGAAAAAAAGGTAAAATATATTAAATCACATTCAATTAAATAAATATGAAGACCTCTTATATCAATAAAAGCTCCATTAACAGTGTTGTAGAGGAGCCACAAGTTGAAATGAAATTTTCGAACTTAAAGCTGAGTGAAAAAAACTCTAAATCTGACACTCTAAATGTTTTATCTCTATTTTCTGGATGTGGAGGTATGGACTTAGGATTCGAAGGCAGTTTTTCAGTACCGGCAGTATGTGTGAATGAGAAGCTAACAAGCAATTTTATTGATAAAAAACTTCCAAAAGAATCCGTTCTTCTAAAGAAGACGCGATTTAAAACAGTATTCGCAAATGACATTTTACCCGACGCCAGAAACGCTTGGGTTCATCACTTTTTAAGACGTGACAACGATGCAGATAATTTTTACACTGACAGTATTGTAGATTTAGTAAAAATGCATCAGTCAGGAAACAAAGTTTTTCCTGATAATATTGACGTTGTAACAGGTGGCTTTCCTTGTCAGGACTTTAGTATTGCAGGTAAAAGAAATGGATTTAATTCTCATAAAAACCATAAAGGTGAAGTGGTAAAATCCAAGAAAGCATCTATTGAGACAAGAGGTAAGCTGTACATGTGGATGAAACAAGTTGTTGAAATTACAAAGCCAAAGATATTTATAGCGGAGAACGTTAAAGGTCTTGTTAATCTTTCAAATGTTAAAGAAATAATTCAAAGCGATTTTTCTTCTGCAGGAGAAAATGACTATATAGTTTTAGACCCAATGGTTTTGCATGCTGCAGATTATGGAGTTCCTCAATCTCGTGAAAGAGTTATATTTATAGGAATAAGAAAATCAGCGCTTAAACAAAGCGCCTTAGAAGAATTAACTAAGGAGAAGGTTTCAGAAAAATATTACCCATATCCAAAGCCAACGCACGCATACAATAGTGAAGGAAGTGAATTAAAAAATCCAGTTAAATTGGCTGATATTTTTAAATTTTTAGACGAGCCAGACAAATCAAATGACTTATCGCAGATGCATTACTCCAAAGCAAAATATATGGGTGCTCACTGTCAAGGCCAAACTGAAATTAAATTAGATAATATCGCGCCAACAATTAGATCGGAGCATCATGGAAATATAGAATTTAGGAGGCTCTCCAAAAAAAATGGTGGTAAACTAAAGGAAGAACTTGCAAAAGGGCTCAAAGAACGAAGACTTACACCTAGAGAATGCGCATTGATTCAAACCTTTCCAATTGACTACGAATTTGTGGTTGAAAATAAGCATGGCCGAAAAGGGTCTTATTTAATTAGTCCATCCCAAGCTTATAAAGTTATTGGCAATGCTGTTCCTCCTCTTTTAGCTTACAACATTGCAAAACGAATAGAACAAGTTTGGGATCTATACTTTAAAAAATAATCTATGATAATTTCTTCCAATCCTGAACCGCATAAAAAGGAGTTCAATTTACTTTTACATAATACTGTAAATGAATTAAACACTTTGGCAAAATCTTCAAGTAAGAAAATAGCCCTGTTAGCTGGAACTAAATTAGAAGAATATGTTTCTGACATAATGACGACATATTCAATAAAAACACCATTCGAAAATACTATTGAATGTATTGGCGGACAAAGGTTCCCAGATATTATCGCTAAAAAGTATTATGGTGTCGAAGTAAAAACGTCTACGCAAAACCATTGGAAGACCACAGGAAACAGCGTTTTAGAATCGACCAGGGCCAAGGATGTTGAAAGAATATTTATGTTATTCGGAAAATTAGCAAGTCCTGTAGAATTTAAGTGCAGAGCTTATGAAGAGTGTCTTTCAGAAGTAGTAGTTACACATTCACCACGATACCTTATTGATATGGACTTACCGAAAGGCAATACTATATTCGATAAGCTAAAAATCCCGTATGATAAATTACGTAAGGAACAAAATCCAATTCGTCCCATAGTCGATTATTATAAAAGTAAATTAAAGGAGGGAGAAGACGTTTGGTGGATGGATCAGGGTTCAACTAGTTTAACAATTAAATTGTGGAAGAATTTGACTGCTTCAGAAAAATTAGAAATGATGAAGCAAGCGATGGTTCTGTTCCCCGAAGTATTTAGTAATAGTGGTAGCACAAAATTCAACCAATTTGCTGTGTGGTTAGTGAAGACAAAAAGTATTGTAAACCCTAATGTTCGAGACGCCTTCACTGCTGGCGGAACAGGGTCAATAAAATTTAAGGGCAAAGTTTATAATGAAGTGCCAAGAATATTGATGAACTTGACTGAGAATATTGACGATGTTATTTATATGCTTTTACAAACATCTCCAATACTTTTATCAAAATACTGGAACAAAAAGACATCTGAAAAAACAAAAATAAAAGACTGGATAAACTTAGTTGCCGGACATGCTTCTTCTGTGGGTAGCGCATCAAATATTCCAGTTAAACTAATCCTTCAAGCTTCTATTTGACGAGTTGTTTTTTCGAGCATCATTGTAACAAAGAATATAATCAACGCGCATTTGACAAGCACATTTGGCGCTCTTCTCAAAAGCAAATAGTTTTAGTGGCGCCAAATAAGCTTGCAAAATCTCCCGCCCGCCTGTGTGGACATTAGAACGAGCAATTTTTCAAATTGCATTCCTATCGCACAAAAAAATTAAAAAGTTCGGACGACAAAATAAATTTAACGCATTTTAAAATTTATCGGCGGACACGTGACCAGAAGTTAAACTGTGTGGCGGCAACTAGGTACTAACAGCATGCAAAGGCGTCATGCCGGGTTCTTTTTATTTTAAAATCTCGGTGGACATTTGTA
>CAZFCR010000134.1:0-8476 GCA_964517305.1 uncultured Akkermansia sp. | reverse complement strand
CGAACTGACCGTAGTGAGGATGTTGGTGAATTTAGGCTGGGTTCTCAGGTAATTGAGATTAAACAACAACGCGACATTTTTGCCGATCTTATAATCGAAACCCAATCCGGCAGAAAATGCAAAAGCCCGGGATCGTGCTTCGTGTTGGGTGACGGTGATCATTCCACCCACACCGGGTCCGGTAATCTCAATTCGCGGCATCACCGCGTTCAGAAAACCAGCGTCTGCCTGAAAATGAAGATTAAAATCACGAATGCGTTTTACGGGAAACGATAAATACACGCCTCCGGTAAACCCGTTCACTTTCCAGCGCCCACCACGTGTGCGAAATACAGTGGTACGGTAAATGCTGTTTAATTGTTCGGCCAGCAATTCGTGAAGAAACCGGTGTGACAGAGTTTTATGACTGGCTGTGATGCCAATGTTTTCATTTAATTTTAAGATGAGGCCGGGCGACAAAGCGTAACCCCGACCTGCAAGACCTGAAAGTTCATCGTCAACATCACGACTGCCAAAAACACCAAGCGGCGTTGCCACCCCGGCCTGAAAACCAATAAAAAGCAGGTCGTATCCGGCACTCACTTTATCCGAACTTTGGTTATTCGCCGACGTCATGGTGTAGGCAGCTACTGCGCTGCGGGGGATCTCATAATGAATGCCTTTTTTTGACCGGGAATAATAAAGACTCAGACTGTCTTCCCCGGTGATCCTGCAAAAGATCTTCTCACCGTCTTTTTTTAAGATAACGTCCTGGGCCTGCGCTGGCAATACAAGCGAAGAAAAGAGGATGACCAAAAATTGAAGGGTGCGTTTGTACATGCCTTTGTAAAGTAACAAAAATAGAAATTTTATGCGGAGAAGTCCGTATAGAAAATTCCCATTTTATCACAGATCCAATTATTGTATAAACGAGCGCAGATCTTTAAAATCTAAAGGAGAGGTGAGAAAAGCAATGAGAAATGTCTGGCGCCGGAGTGTATTGCACTGGCACCTTGTTTGCAGCACAGTGACAATGAAAAAAAAGGAAGATCCCGTTCAGAATTTCACTGGCTTTGTAAAAGTGCGGGGCGCCCGCGAACACAACCTTAAAAACGTGAGTCTTGAAATTCCGCGTGACGCGCTGGTTGTTTTCACAGGCGTATCCGGTTCCGGTAAATCATCGCTTGCTTTTGGCACACTTTACGCGGAAGCACAGCGCCGTTACCTTGAATCGGTTTCACCTTATGCGCGCAGGCTTTTTAATCAGATGTCGGTTCCCGAAGTAGACGAGATCGAGGGTCTTCCGCCGGCTGTGGCGCTACAGCAGCAAAGAGGTTCTGTGAGCACGCGTTCATCAGTGGGCAGCGTCACCACACTTTCGAATTTACTCCGCATCAATTATTCCCGCGCCGGCGATTATCCCGAACATCAGTCCATCATTTACGCGGAAGCATTTTCGCCGAACACACCCGAAGGCGCATGTCCCACCTGTCACGGCCTGGGCAAAGTGTATGAAGTCACTGAAAAATCGATGGTGCCCGATGATTCTCTCAGCATCCGTGAACGCGCGATAGCGGCATGGCCAACGGCGTGGCAGGGACAAAATCTGAGGGAGATCCTGATGACGCTGGGTTACAATGTGGATATTCCGTGGCGCGACCTGCCGAAAAAAGACCGGGAATGGATCCTCTTCACCGATGAGCAGCCTACTGTTCCTGTATACTCCGGGTTTACCGCCGAAGAAATGCAGCGCGCCCTGAAACGAAAGATGGAACCAAGTTACATGGGCACCTTTACGGGCGCGAAAAAATATGTGATGCAGACCTTCGCTACCACACAAAGCGCGCTGATGAAAAAACGCGTGTCGCAGTTCATGATCAGCAGCGAATGTAAAACCTGCAAGGGCAAACGCCTGCGCAAAGAATCGCTTTCAGTAAAATTTGCAGGGATCGACATTGCAGACATGTCGCGTTTACCGCTTCAGAAATTACATGAGATCTTCAGTCCTTATGCAGAGGGAAGCGCTCCCGTGTTTGCAAAAATGAAAAAACTGCATCCGGAAAAAATAATTGTAGCGCAACGGATTGCGCAGGACATAGTGGCGCGGCTGAATGTGATGCTTGACCTTGGTCTTGGTTATCTTTCCCTCGAACGCAGCACCCCTACCCTTTCGCCGGGAGAACTTCAGCGATTGCGTCTGGCTACACAGGTCCGGTCGAATCTTTTTGGCGTTGTCTATGTTTTAGACGAACCCTCCGCCGGCTTGCATCCGGCAGATACACAGGCGCTTCTGCGTGCACTTGATAAATTAAAGGCTTCCGGCAATTCATTGTTTGTGGTAGAACACGAAGTGGATGTGATCAGGCATGCCGATTGGATCGTAGATGTTGGTCCGCAGGCCGGTGAACTTGGAGGACATGTTTTGTATTCAGGTCCCTTAGCCGGGCTACAGCAAGTTAAGGACTCGGTAACCAAAAACTATTTATCAGAAAGAAAGAACATCTTCCAAAACAAAATCCGTGAGCCCAATGCCTGGCTGCGTCTGGAAGGTGTGACGCGAAACAATTTAAACAATCTGCAGGCCGCGTTTCCGCTTGGAGTTTTTACAAGTGTCACCGGTGTTTCCGGGTCGGGTAAAAGTACGCTGGTGAGTCAGGTACTCGTAGAACTGCTTGCCGAACACTTTGGTCAGAAAATAGAAACTGCGCACGAAGAAGAATCAGACCTGCTGGCCGACAAAATAGAAACCTTGGGAGGACAAATCACCGGAGGAATGGAAAATTTAAAAAGACTGGTAACGGTTGATCAGAAACCCATCGGCCGCACACCGCGTTCCAATCTTGCCACATACACAGGTTTGTTTGACCATGTGAGAAAATTATTCGCTTCCACCAAAATGGCGAGGAGCAGAAAATACAGCGCGGGCCGTTTTTCCTTTAACGTTGCAAAAGGCCGCTGTGCGCATTGTGAAGGCGAAGGATTTGTAATGGTGGAACTGCTCTTTTTACCAAGTGTGTATTCGCCCTGTCCCACCTGCAAAGGCACACGTTACAACGAAAAAACGCTTGAGGTGACCTTTAAGGATAAAAACATTGCCGAAGTATTAAGCATGACAGTAGACGCGGCGCATGATTTTTTTATTGAAGAACCCGCTTTAAAACGATCGCTCGAAATGTTGCAGCAAGTAGGTCTCGGTTACCTGAGGCTGGGTCAGCCCGCTACAGAACTGTCGGGCGGTGAAGCCCAGCGTATTAAACT
The DNA here is from genome assembly GCA_964517305.1 of uncultured Akkermansia sp. Classification (GTDB taxonomy): domain Bacteria; phylum Bacteroidota; class Bacteroidia; order B-17B0; family Aurantibacillaceae; genus Aurantibacillus. The sequence goes on along the minus strand of CAZFCR010000134.1, from coordinate 5,239 downwards.
TGCTACAGAATTACAGCGCACCCAACACGGTCAGACCATTTATATTTTAGATGAACCCACTACGGGTTTACATCCCTCTGATGTTGAAAAACTATTAACGCAGTTAAATGTGCTGGTTGACGCCGGCAACACCGTAATTGTTGTTGAACACGATCTGCATGTGATAGCGGAAAGCGACTGGGTAATCGACCTGGGTCCCGGCGCGGGCGAAAAAGGCGGAAAAATTGTTGCAGAGGGCCGGCCCGATGAGGTTGCAAAAAACAAAGAGAGTCACACGGCTTTATATCTGAGAAAACACCAGGATCAATAAAAATGGTTGATTGATCTGTCTGAAATAATAATAGAAATCAGATCCAGTCCAAAACCAGAAAAATCAAACTTTGTGTGATCCCTCAGGAGAAACTGAGCACAGCAGCGCGACCACCAAAAATTTATTAAGAATTTTCGTGCGTAGCCAGCTTTCTGATCATCGCGTCGGTGAGCGGATCGGCCGAAGTGCCGTAGCCGTTCACCAGTACACCTTTGAGATTGTATTTTTCAGAAGAGATCGCATACAGGATAGCCTGATCAGCGGGATCGCTCTCTCCTTCAAAACGGTAAAACCGGTCAATGTGAAAATCCTCAGGCTGCAACACCATTTTCCCGTCCTGACAATAAATGCAATCGCTCCGCATATTAAAATCTTCAGTATAACCTCTTTTGCGCAACTCGTTCATCACCTCAGAAAGAGGGGTCAGATAATTTTTCATGGTATAATTTTTAAAATAAAAATAAAGGAGAATCTCCCCTTCATGTAATTGGGTTTTGCTACTCCAGATAACATGAATAAAAGTAGGTACTTTTTTGATCAATCCGTTTCCGGAAGTTGATCCCTATAAAAATTGATTTGAATTTTATGAAGAGGATGGTACCGCGATATTTTAAAAATTTCCCGTTTCGTAAAGCATCAATCAGAAGTGAATGGTGTTTTTAAAATACTTAAATTGTAAAACCAAAAAAGAACACATGACACGACTTCCGATTTTTATTTTCCTTTTAATTACCATTATCTGCAAATCCCAAACCTGGTGCGCGCCGGGGGCCATCTGGCAGTATACGATCGCCAATGGTGCCTTTCCATATTCGGGCGAAAGAGGGGTTCATCAGCTGAGTTTCAGTCATACGGTAATCATCGACGGACAAGTGTGCGACCGTTTAAAAGGCGTTGGACAGGGCACTGCCAACGGTAAGCCCTGGACCAATAACAATTATAGCCGTATAGACCTTTACGAACAAAACGGCGTACTTTTTTACTGGCAGGGATATCCCGGTGAGTTCGACACCCTGGCTAACCTCAATGCGGTACCCGGCGAGGGCTGGTATTGCCGCGCCAATGATACCACGCTTAAAAAACTGCTGGTGACCGATACCATGTATGTGAACATCAACGGTTCGGTACGTAAAAAACTCATCTTTGATTCTGTTCCCGCAAAATCATATATCGAAGGCATAGGTTTTACTTACGATTTTTTTCACCCCTACGTTTGGACCGTTCCAGAGGTTAACGATATGTGGAACTGGCTCGGCAACTTCAAATGTTACCGCGATGATAATATTGGCGTTTACAAAACTGATCCCAACTGGTTGTGTAAGCCCACCACCGTTGGTTGGACTGAAAACGAAGGAGAAAAAACGTTTCAATTGTTTCCAAATCCTGTAATGGACAAGATCAGCATTCATACAGATACGCCCGGCTTCATTATCATCAGCGATGTTGCCGGCAAAGAACTGTTGCGAAAACCGGTGAACGCGGGGCTTACGGAATTTGACGCGGAACTATCCGTGGCGGGAATATATTACCTCAGCTTTCATACAAAAGAACAGATCGTGCGCAGGAAACTGGTGAAGCTTTGATTGCTTCAAAAAAAAACAGAATTGGATGAACGCTTCAGGGCTTTAATGAAAATTTCTACCGCCGTAAAATATTTCGGGTATTTTTAATTCTTCGTCCTTATCCGCCCCCGGATAACGGCTTTGTGCATCCACAGTGGTCAGATCCTCAGAAGCCCTGGCTTCAGGATGACTCAGAGATCCCAGCAAACCTGAAATATCATAACAGCGGCTGGCTATCACGTGAATTACCTCAGCTTCTTTCTGCACTTTTCCTTCAACCATCAGCAGCCGGCTATGAACAATCTCTTTCCTGTACTTGGCAAACAGCTTTTCAAAAACAACCAGGTTGGCGTTGCCGGTTTCATCCTCAATGGTAATAAAACAGATGCCACTGGCGGTACCCGGCCGCTGCCTCACCAATACGAGACCTGCCACATTCACCAGCTCACCATCAAAACACTGAATCAGGTCCTGGTTACGTATTATCTTTAATAAGCTGAGCTTATTCCGCACAAAACTTAAAGGATGTTCTTTTAATGATAAGCCCAGTGTTCTGTAATCTTCAACCACCTGCTGCGAAAGGGTCATTTCCGGCACCACAATATTTTTCTCAAAGCTGGTATCTGCCGCTATGCCGGAAAACAAACCCGAAACATGATCACTCAACCCTGACACTTCCCACAGCGCCTTTCGCCGGTCGAGCCCAATAGAACGGAAGGCATCGGCGTTGGCCAGTTTTTCAAGCGCAGACAAAGGGATGCCTGCCTCGAACAACAAAGCGATCCTGGCATGCGGCGTCAGGGGTTTTTCTGACCTGGCGCGTGCGCGTGTGCCTCTGAAAGCCACCAACAACTGCATGTCCTCTTCGCGCAAACCTTTTATCTGTCGGAAACCTAAACGCAGCACACCATATTTCCCTTCTTTGTTTTCGAGGGTATTGTCCCAGAAAGAAAAATTTATATCCACGGGTTTTACGGGCACGCCATGTTTCACCGCATCGGAAATGATCTGCGCGGGCTGGTAAAAACCCATAGGCTGACTGTTTAATAAACCAGCGGCAAACACATCGGGATAATGGCATTTGAGCCATGCTGAAACATAGGCCAGTAAAGCAAAACTGGCCGAATGACTTTCGGGAAAACCGTAACCGCTGAAACCTTTTAACTGTTTAAAAATGTTCCTGGCATATTCTTCGGTGTATCCTTTTGCAGTCATGCCCTTAACCAGCTTCTCTTCAAAAATACCAACCCTGCCATCGGCTTTAAAAGAAGCCATGCTCCGGCGCAGCTGATCGGCTTCGGCATCTGTAAAACCCGCGGCCACTATGGCCACTTCCATGGCCTGTTCCTGGAACAGTACAACACCATAGGTACGGCTTAAAATTTCTTCCAGCTCTTTCGACGGATACACAATCTGCTCTTCGCCGTTGCGCCTGCGGATGAGTGGATTGACGGCGCCACCCTGAATGGGCCCCGGTCTTACCATGGCAATCTGCATTACCAGATCATAAAAACATCTGGCCTTCAGGCGCGGCGACATCACCATTTGCGCGCGGCTTTCTATCTGGAACACACCAATGGTATCGGCGCGGCAAATCATATCATACACCTCAGGATCATCCTGAGGCACGCTTGCAAGATCCAGATCCAGATCATAATGCTGTTTACAAAGATCAAAACAGATGCGGATGCAACTGAGCATGCCCAGCGCCAGCACATCCACTTTCAGAATACCGAGGTCTTCTATATCATCCTTGTTCCATTCAATGTTGGTGCGGTCTTTCATGCGGGCCTTCAATAAAGGACATAAATCAGAAACTTTGCCTTCGGTAAGTACAAATCCACCGGTATGCTGGCCCAGCTGCCTTGGAAAGCCTATGTATTCACCGGTTAGTTCAAGCACCTTAAGCAAGTGTTTGTCTCCCGGATCAAAACCAAAAGAGGAAACCTGTCTGCCTTCAAGCCAATCCTGTGTGAGTTCCCAGCCCGAAGCCGCGAGGTTATCGATCACATCCTGAGAAAAGCCCATCACCTTTGCCACGTCACGCACTGCCCCTTTGTAATGCACCTGTGTTACCGTTGCCACAATGGCCGCGTGATCACGCCCGTATTTTTCATAAATGTACTGGATGATCTCTTCCCGCCTGTTGTGCTCAAAATCAACATCAATATCGGGCGGTTCATCGCGCGCGTCCGACATAAATCTGCTGAACAGGAGCCGGTGTTTGGTTGGATCAACCGAAGTGATCCCCAGGCAATAACACACGGTAGAGTTGGCAGCAGAGCCGCGGCCCTGGCATAAGATCCCACGTCTGCGGGCTTCTGAAACATAATCATAAACAGTGAGAAAATAAGAAGCGAGATCTTTCCTTCCGATAAATGCGAGTTCGAACTCAATGTTCTTTTTAATTTTTAAAGGCAGATTTTCGCCGTACATTTTTCGCGCACCTTCCCAGACCAGGTAAGTCAGTTCTTCCTGGTTGCTTCGCCCGTCATGCGAAAGACCTTTAGGATAAGTGTACCTGAGTTCACTGAGACAAAAAGTGCAGGACTTCGCTATCTTTCCGGTGTTTTTTACCGCCTCGGGATACTGCCTGAACAACCGCAACATTTCTTCCTGTGATTTTAAATACCGTTCCGCATTCTGATGCAGGCGATAACCTGCGTCCTGAATGGTACATTTTTCACGGATACAGGTCAGAACGTCCTGCAACTGCCGGCGCTCAGGAGTATGGTAATAAACATCGTTAAGAGCAACCAGTGGCATGCTGAGCTGATCCGCCAAAAGCGACAAGGTGTATATTTTTTTTGCATCATTGGCCTGGTACGACCTGATGGCTCCAAGGTACAGATCACTTCCCAGGTGTTGTTTGTAATTGGTGGCAGCATCGATAAACGTTTGTTCAATCGCGAACGATGGCGTTAAAGAAACAGGTGGTATCAAAATAAACCTGATGTCGCCCGCGTAACGGTAAACATCTTCCATGTATAAATAACAGCTTCCTTTTTCTGCCCTTTGATTTCCTTCCGTGAGTAAGGCGGAAAGACGCCCGTATGCTTCTTTGGTGCACGGGTAAGCCAATAAGGGCGGACCATCGAGGAAGTTAAGCCTGCACGCAGGAATCACGCGGATGGCTTTGCCTTTTGCCGCGGTATAGGCCCTTACCACACCGGCAAGTGTATTGTGATCGGTAATGGCAATCTCAGAATGTCCCAATTCCAAAGCCCTCCTGACCATCTCCTCAGGATGAGAGCCCCCGCGCAAAAAACTAAAATTGGTAGTAACCTGTAATTCGGTGTAATTCATTTATGTCTAGTGTATTGATTATTAAATAATATTAGTATATTTGATGTATGGCAAAGCGTAC
>CAZFCR010000133.1:0-8529 GCA_964517305.1 uncultured Akkermansia sp. | reverse complement strand
CTGAGCAAAAAATTACGGAGTATCACGTTATCCTGGTAGTTACGCAGGTACTCGTTCAGGCTTGATGTATCGTTTTGAAGAAAACGGATGGTGGCTTTGTGGGCCACAAAATTAGCCAGGTTCTCGTTCAGATCAACGCTGCCGGGAGCGTAATACGTGGCGTGAAAAAGCTCGTGAAAAAGCAGATTACTGAGGGCGCCCTTGCTTTTTTGTAACATGTTGCTCAGGACAGGATCGCGAAGAATGCCAAGCGTGCTCCAGGCACTCACGGGGCGCAGTTCAACATCATACCCCTGATTTACCAGACTGATGTACTCGCGCGCTGCCAGCCACTTTTCAAAAAATCCCTTGTAACTTAATTTGCCGAGTAAAGGAAACTTCCACTCGTAAGGCTCCAAATCGAGGTTACCCGCTGCGGTCACCACCCACAATACCGGTTTGTTTTTCTGATCAAAGATGCTGGTAAAGTTGCCAGTGGGTTTATAGCCGAGGCTGTCCACAGAATATTTTTTTACTTCCTGTATCAGCTCAAGATTGCGTTTGGCCTGCTCGTTCAGCAAATTGTTTCGCTGATAATCATCAAAACTCTGACGGTTCACAATTACATTTAACTGGCCGCGTGCCTGCCTGATAAGGTACACTGTGAGCCGGTGATTAAAGGCTGCCAGTGCAAGGATAAAAAAAAACAGAAAGGACATTACCACACGGCCCCAGCGGAAAAACAGGCTCATCTTTTTTTGTATCTTTGTTTAAATCGACAATTATAAAAATAGTGTTTAAAGCGGCTGCCTGTTTGATTTTAGTTTTTATTAGTACTTCGGCTTTTTCACAGAAGGCCGACAGTTCATTTCAGGTGTTTCGTGACGCTGAATCGGAATTGTTTGTGCTGCAGCAAACCACTTTTAACAGCCGGAAAGAAAACGAACGTTTTGAATCGAATAAAAAATTCATCGGCGTGTGGGACCGCATTGTGGCTGATCCCCGGATCCTCGACTATAAATTTGAACACCTGAAGGAAATCTCAATTCTTCGTCCGCCGGATAACAAATTTATGCTCATCACCTGGAACGTTCCAAAAGATGATGGTACTCACGCGTATTTTGGCTACCTGCTGGTGAACAACAAAAAAAAAATAAAGAAGAGCTGGTTTAAGAGTGAGACAGAAAACACTTACGAAAATTTTAAACTGATTGACCGGTCTGCCACCGTGCGCTCTCCTGAAAGCTACGTGGGATCGCCGGAAAAATGGTTCGGCATGCTTTATACACAGATGGTGCCCTGTGATGGTTATTACATGCTGATTGGCTGGGATGGAAATGACAAACTGATACAACGTAAGTTTATTGATGTGTTATATTTTAATTCCGCCGGAAAAGCTTTTTTCGGAAAAGATGTGTTTAAGTTCCCGCGGAAAAATCCACGACGCCTGATGTTTGAATACAGTTCTGAAGTGGCGATGAGTTTAAAATACAATCCGAAAGAAAACATGATCGTTTTCAGCGAACTGGGCCCCGACCGCCACGGCACGGTGCTGGAGGGACAATTTCAGTATTATGGCCCAACGGGTAATTTTAATGGTCTTGAACAAAGGAAATCAAAGTGGGTCTTAGTTGAGGATGTAAACTCAAACAGCACTATCAAACCCACACCTGAATCTAAAAAACCAAATCCAAAAAAACAGAGCCCGGTTTACAAACCCTGAGAAGAGGGTTCTGGTTTTCTTTTGAATACCAATGCGCCGGCTATGCTTCCCAACCCATTGGCGATCATATCCATCCAGTCAGCACTGCGGTTACTGAACACGGTGGCCTGCATCACTTCAAGGAGCAAACCGTAGAGAATACAAACGATTAAAAAAACAAAACAGAGTCGTCTTCCAGACTCTCTGTTTAAAGCGTAAATGGTGAACAGCGCCGCCAGCACAAAAAAAACACCGGCGTGTACCAGCTTATCAAAACTCAGCAGTTCGAGCCAGGAAGCTGAAGGAATAAACTGTCCGGGCGTTGCGCAGAGTACAAAAATAAAGGCGGCCCATATCACAGCTAATAATCCCGGGCGTTTATAAACAAACTTTTTCATCATAAAAAAACCCTTTTAAGTTCGCACTCAAAAGGGTTGTAAAATGTTTTTTTAAAGATTACGCGCCGATTAATTTTTTATAATCGTCCACGCTCAGTAAACCATCCAGTTCAGAGGGGTTGCTTAATTTAATTTTAATCATCCAGCCTTTGCCGTATGGATCAGAGTTAACGCTTTCAGGTGCAGAATCAATGTCTTTGTTTACTTCCAGCACTTCGCCGCTGAGTGGCATAAAAAGATCACTCACAGTTTTAACAGCCTCTACCGTACCAAACACTGCTTCTTTCTCAACAGTTTCACCAACGGTGTTTACGTCAACATAAACGATATCACCCAACTCGCGCTGCGCGAAATCGGTGATGCCAACTGTGGCTTCATCGCCGTTAATTTTAACCCATTCGTGATCTTTGGTGTATTTGAGGTCTGCTGGAAAATTCATAGTCTGGTTTTTTTGAGGTACAAATGTAATTGTTTTTTTAAAAGTGCTGTGTTTTTACTGGAAATTTATACGGAGACTGAAGCCTGCGTTAACGTTAGACGTTGGGAACGAGGCAGAAGTCTGGGGACTCGTGCGGATCCAGTCGTAGAACAACCTGAGCGTAATGTTCTGTGTAAGCTGGTAGTCGGCCGAAGAACGCATGGTAAGAATATTGGTACCGCCTGTAGGCTGACTGATACCGGTTTCAATTTGCCGGATGATGGAAATGTTTCGGCGGAAACTGAGATCCACTTTTACGGTTAAATTACTTTCCAGCACCTTGCCCTGGATCTTGATTTTTTTGATCCGGAGCCGCGGGTACATGTAACCCAATCCAACAATGTATTCCTGACCTTTTGTTTCAATGATCTGCAGTCCGGTGAGGTTAAGGCTCGAACTCTTGTCACGTCGTGTTTCCACGTTGGCCGACCAGCCTGGTTTCGCAAACTGAAGATCGAACTTGATCAGGGGTTCGTAACGTTCGCTCATGGTTACCGAGTTGAGCAGGTAATACGGCACAAAGTTAGGTGTTACGATATCCGTTCCTGTTGAAAGAGACACCGGCATACGGGCCGTTTGATCGTTGCCTTCGAAAAGAAGGTTATTGCTGAAACCATTGATGGTGTACGTACTGCGGTAAGTATGGCGAACCATGATGCTTTTGAACCGTTTTTTGAACGCAGGAATTTTCCCGAGTCCATCCCAGGTAATGTTCCAGTTAGGAAGTGGAACAGTTGGAAAAATATTTTTGGTGGAGTAGTTTTTTACGTTCCGGCCTGTGTAGGTACGGTAAAATGCCCCAAGCAAAACGTCCTGCTGGTTTACCGAATAACCATCGATAGACGCCCTTCCCGGAGGACCCACCGTACCCGCGCTCGCAGGGTTATCATTACCCAGCTCTGTGGCCACGTTAAATCGTTCGCTTCTAAACTGATCGAAGAGGTTGGAATTAATTGGATCAGATCCATCTGCAAATGAATTAAAGAAGGTAAAAGTTGAAATATTAAAATTGCCGGTCTCGTTCGGACTTTCATTGAATCTGAAACCATTGTTGTCTCCCGTAGTTGGATCTGACGGGTCGTATAGGATGTATTCGGTGCGGTTGCGCGATTTAGTATAATTACCCGTGAGCTCAATCTTCAGGCTTCCGTGGGGCTCAATGCTGGATCGGTACGAATAAGTTTTATTATACATCTCGGTGTAAGGCGTTGTTTGCCCCGTATTACGGGCCAGCCAATTGTTGCGCGCGCTTCTCTGTCTGATCTCATCATCGTATAAACCTGTAGTGAACAAAAACCCGGGTGCCCCGGCATTCCCATTCGAAAAGTCCATGCCCGCGTACTGGGAACTCGGTTTAAAGTTAGGTAAAGCCTGTCCGCTCCCCAACTGGTAAGTAAGCGACACGTTTTTTACCATCATGATGGCCCGTGCCACAAATTCACCCAGCTCTTTAAAGTTCTCGGTCTTTTTTACCGTATCTTCTTTTGATACCGCATCCCGTTTATCATTCGCCGGTTTTTTGAGATCCAGTTTGGCTACGCCGCCCTTACTCGGATTGTTCACGCGTTTAAAATAAGGGATCTTGTTGTACAGCTGCATCATGTTGAGGTTACCCGTGATGTTGTGCTGGTTGGTGTTCTGAATGGTGTTACCAATACTGTCCGCAGCGGCAAAAGGCCTGCGCATCCAGGTATAGGTGCCGCCGTAACGGTAAGTGGTTTTTACAAAATCAAAGATCGGGATCTTGTTGATAGGGATATCGGCATTGAGATTCATCTGTTGCCGGAACGCAGTGTTCTCGCCAAAACGCCCAACGTTGACGTCTTTTCCGTTAGACATAGTGCTATCCTTGCCATTCAGGAAAGTATTGAGTACATCTTCCCTTACATCTTTTTGAGCCTTCCAGCTTTCACCGGCAGGTTCCAGTATCCTTCCTTCATTGTTGGCGGTGTAATCAAATTTGAGTGCTTTACTGATGTCCCACCTGAAATTATAAGCCCTGTTCATGGTGAAGTTTTTATTCACAAGGGTTGGATTGGCAAAATCGCTTGCGCCGTAAAAACTGGTAATGTCCCTGTTCTTAATGGCCATGTAAGTGCGGTTCACGTCGAACGAAGTACCAAAACTATTCGGCAGCGGCTGGAAATTAAAATCCTTGATGAGCGCAAACCATTTGTTGTTTAATGCCTTGATATTGGCGAAGGGCTTAAAACTGATAGGATTTCTGATGGTGTAAGCGTATTGCAGATTACCGCGGTATTGCCTGTTGATATTGTACTCCACATTCACGCTTCTTCTGAAGATCTCGTTGTAGGCGTAAGTGGTCGAAAAATTGGAAACGTCCCATGGCCGCGGTTTGGCATTTGGCCGTTTGAGCCCGTCGATACGGGCATTGGTGACGTTAAATCCTTTCCTTTCCGTATAATCCTGCACCTGTTCTCTTACCCTGATCTTCAGGTCATCGCTGATCTCAGGATTGCTGTTCACATAGTCCATCCTCACATCGGGATCAAGAGGATTAAAGAGTGGCGTTATAAAGGTCTGTCCGAAATTGTAAAATACCGGCAGCGTCACTTTCCAGTTGTTGGGCAGAAATTTACCAGCATTTATAGAAGTGCTCACATCCCAGTTAAAATTGGTCTCGCGGCTCCTGTCGTTGATCTTGCTTTCCACGCTTCCCCAGAATGGTGTTTTGTAGGTTCCTGCAAGCGATACCATACCAAGGTCTGCAAGTTTTGCCTGCATCTGACCGGTTGTGGCCCAGCCACCTTTGTTGTTGAACTCCGTTAACCTCAACTCGTTGATCCATACTTCAACACAGTGAGAACTGCTGTTATCAGCCCCTTTGCGGTTACGCACGCCCACCATGATACTTTTAACGGTAGCAAGGTTTGGATTCCCAACAATGGTAATGGTGTGTGTGTCAAAATTTTTAGAATAAGGTGTGCTGAGCTGGTTCAGATTACTGTAATAACCGTACTTGCTGTTGCGTTCGTCTTTAACGATGCTGATCTCAGAAAATTTAAAATTCACCTGGTTCTCAGCCGGCCATACAGCATTGCGCGCATCCACGCTGTTGGCATCATAAACACCGGGAGGCGTCAGTTTTAATGGAATTTCGTATTCATAAAAGTTATTGTTGTAATCTGTACCCACCCTGAAGAACAATGTTACATCCCCGTCGTTCATAGGAAGATCTCCCACTTTTTCAGCGTGAACGTTCATCTTGATGTTTTCAAACATCCGGGTATCAAGTTCAACATTCTTAAATACCGCGCGACTGTCTCCATCTTTCAGATCACAGGCACGCATCTGCAGGGCCTGCTCATTCTGCAGCACCAGGTTAGTGGTTTGTACGTTCTGAACCTGCTCAATCTCTGGCGGCAACACGTAGTTAACCGGCACTTTGGTGGCGTTTTCCTGCAGACTCACCGCTGATACATCGAATGAAGTTCCGTTCTCATCAACAGAGATGTATTCGCCCGGCTGTTTTAAATCGAACTGATACCGGCGCCAGTCGCTGCGAACAAGCTCAAAACGCGCTAAACGAAGTACAACAGGGCGTTTGAAGCCTTTCATGTAAACGCGCATAAAACGAATGGAGTTAAATCCTTCGATGCCGCCGATGTTTTCTTCGAACTGTGAAATAGGAATTTTAAACTGATACCATTTCACCGGTTTGCTGATGCCGTTGATGGTTGGCGGATCTCCCTGGAAAGCGTCTACAAGAAAATTACGTCCTACCCGCTCACTGCTCACGTCTTCTTTTGAAATGTGAATGCGGTACTGGTAATAATTCTCTGCTTCACTCAGGGTATTGTCACGGTTAATGTCTTCAATGTTGGGAAGGTTGCTTGCGCTGGTGGAATAGTTACCGCCGTTCGGATTGGCATTGTTATACTGTTCTTCTGTTGGTGAGTTGCCCTCTGGATTGTTGTAACCTGCATACCTCGCGAGTGTATTGGCTTCCTGCGCGTCGAAATCATCACCGCGGAAAAAATGGTAACGGTCGGTTGATGGATCGTTATTGAACGCGTTTTTAGCTTCCTGGCTGTAAGGTCCGTTATTCATATCGGCAACGGCCTGCCTGAAACGGTAACGCTCCGCGTCGTCCGACAAACCATCATAACCCACATCCTGCTGCGGCCGGTCGGCAGGGTCCTGAGAAAAAGCGTTGATCACAGGCGGTAACACAGGTACGTTGGCCACGTTATTACTGTCGACCTGCAATAAACTTGAAAAAGAAGAATTGCCCTGGAGACCGTTCTCGTAAACCATACGGCCGTCTTTTACAATGTCTTCGGAGATGTTACCGAGGTTAATGTAAAGATCTCCTTCCGGAAGTGAATCGGGATTAAAGCGCGGATCGGTTTCCGGATTGTAATCTTCGTTGTAAGGGTCCATCAACCAGAACTGAATGTATTCGATGTTGGCGGCCTGAAAGTCATTGGTTTCAAGCCTGCGCATGATCCCTCCCCAGCGGGTTTCAGGAGCATTTAAACTTCCATCCTGACGAATACCTGCCGAATAATTTCCACCAAGTACATCGTAGTTGTAAGGTCCGCGTTCTGAAGGATAAAAACCAAGATCAAGCATGGGCAATACCACCTGTTGACCGTTAGGCGGTGTTTTGCCGGGGAAAAGTTCGGTTTCAAAAACCTGGCGCCACATGTTGTTGGCGAATAGTTTTTTGCTGTTGTAATAGCCTGGTGTGGTAGCGCCCTGGTCGCGGGTAAACATGGCATCCACATTGTACCAGTTAAAACGTGCACGGTTGATACCGGCATCAATGCTGTTGGACTCGCGTGCCTCCGGAAATAAGCGGGACTGGCCCTGCGGGATACTGGCGAGGAACCAGCTGAGCGCGCCTTTAATATCAATCAATCCGATTGATCCTTCAAAATCGTCAATGTAGGAGTTACCGCCATTGCCCCTGATGGCTCTTGCGTTGCCCGGAAATAGTTTCGCAGCCTCACCACGGGTGGTGATGGTACTCATTTCCTTGGTGCTGTAAAACGGCAATTTGTCGAGAAGTCTTGTAAGGAATGGCGCTTCGGTTTTATAGTTATAATCAATTCCCGCCACCACGTTGCTTACAGGCTCATCGCCGATGCTTACTTTTTGCGTCAGCGGCCGTTCACTGAAACGAAGGAAGGTTCCTCCGAGCGTTAAATTCCGGCCGGCTTTGTAATCCAGTCGCGTACCCCAGAGACTTTTTTGCTGAACACTGAAAAGCGAATTACTTTCAAGTGACACTTTGATGGTAGCGCCAGAATTTAATATGCCTTCGTTAATGATCTTCACACGGCCAAGCGTATAATCAACGGTGTAATCGGTATTCTCTGAAAGTGCCACACCGTTGGCCGTCACAATTACAGCGCCTTGCGGAATGTTGAGCGCGTTCAGAGCGATCTCGGAACCGGTTGAAGAACGGTACGATCCTTTGATCTTGAACCTGTTTTTATTCTGAAGAAATGACGCCGCTGTTTTGGTAGAGTCATATAATTCGGTAAAGATGTAACGGTTGGCGTCTGGAAAATCAGAAGGGCTGAACTGTTTGGCAAGACTGCGACCGAATGGCTCTACTGTTGGGAAATAAGCGCGGCCATTGTTTTGTGAAATGGTGTAACCGTTGATAAAATCATACATCCCGTCAGGCGTAGGATCACCATTCACGCTGAGTTTATCAGCCTGTAACACACGAATGAGCTGACGTCCGTTTGGCGCACCGTAAGGCAGATAGGGCACGTCGACACCGGTTTCAATGTTGTTATAATAAACATCCAGTCTGAAATCGCTCGGATTGAGATTATAGGCACCGAGAACGTAAACGTTTTTCATCATCAGGTCCCACATTGGAAAACGGACGTTGACCACGGTACTCTTTAATAATTTTGCTACCAATTATTTTGTATTGTCGGGCACCTGCTCGCTGTACTCACCCACCTGATAAGTTTTTCCGCCATAAGTGT
>CAZFCR010000132.1:5838-8565 GCA_964517305.1 uncultured Akkermansia sp. | reverse complement strand
TTTTATTTTGTCCCTACTTTTTTTCAGGAGTTTGGCTAAATCACTTGCCACCGCAATAGCATTATTGTCATCTAGAGATGAAATTGGGTCGTCTATGTAAATATTTTTTACCCAGTTGTATGGGCCACTACCATCATCATCAATAGCAAGTTCAATCAGAACAAGGAAAATACACCAGATAAAAATATTCTCCTCACCTCTGGAAACCTTAATGTTAGGTTGAATAATATACTCTTGTTCACCCGCATCAGGTTTATATTTTGGATTTTTAACTTGTTTTTTAAATGCAATAGTTTTCTTGGCAAAATCAAGATCAAAATTGAAATCAGCATAGCGTTCTAAATAACTAAAAATCTTTTCATCCAAAGCCAATTCCTTGAACCCATCAAAAAAAGCAGACTTAGTATTTATAATTAAATGCCTTTCTAAGTCATTTTCAAGGTCATTATTCCAATGGAAAAGGTCTTCTGTAAAAGCGTTATAATACAATGTATCCGTTACAGGATCTTTCTTCCGCTTTTTGCTGATGTTTTTAAACTCCATTGAAAGGCGTGTTTTACCTGTTCCATTGTACGCATACAGCAAAACAAAGTGATGATTGTTTAAATCGTCCCTTAATCGGACTGCAACATTTTTCAATGTTTTGTATTTGTATAATTTTTTTTGACCGCTCATTTTACTCACTCATTTTTGGGAATAATCCCTGCATCAAACCTTTTTTATGCTGCTTGAATTGCTCTATTTTCTCTGTTAGCATAGTGATAATCTCCTCTAAGGCAGAAAGGCACGATGCGATTTTCTGTTGCTCTTTAGGGTTTGGAATTTGTAATTCTAAAGTTTTAAGCTGGTTTGGATATAGGTGAACCACCGCAATCCCTTGAGCCATTTGTGCTATATCGTGTTTCTTGGCATTATTTAAGTAATACGAGAGAAATACGCCATTAATTTTCGAACGAATTATATTCAAATCGCCACCTAAAGCAATACCACTTTCTAAGACACAAGAAGCTGTAGCAATATCTATCTGTGTTTCACCCGATGCAGGAATGATAACATCATTTGCTTTACTTAGAACCAAGTCTTCAGAATTTGAATTCGTGTATGACTTAACAGTTCTTATCGTTTCATTATAGTGAGTATATAGTTCACCATATCTGATACAGGGTAAATCTCCGTCTTCAACAATATCGGCTTTTGAAATTCCTTTTCCTTTCAAAATTGTTGCAACTTCATCTAATGATTTTTCTGCCCAATCTCCATCTTTCTCAAACTCCTTAAACCTGCACTTGGGCACTTTCTCCCCTTCCTCTGGAAAAAGGTTTTGCATCAAGCCTTTTTTGTGGCTTTTGAGTGATTCCAACTTTTGGTTATGACCTTCAATCAACTCGTCTATGGATGAAAGGCAGGAAGCGATTTTTTGTTGTTCTTTTGGAGTTGGAACAGGAACATTTTCATTCTTAAAATCCGAATAATAGATGTGCGGTATTCCTGCTCCCTTGACATATACGGAAAAGTCGATAGTGTTCAGTAAATAATAAATCCAATCTAAATCAAATTGCTTCTTGTTTTTTGATTTTAAACATGTCAATGTTCCGAGAATAGAAGAATTACTATGACATAGATTCAATCTTCCGACTCCAGAACCATCTTTAACAATAGAAATGTACTTCTCGTTATGCTGAAATTCTTCAATATATCCTACAATACTATCAGCACCGTAAACAGGGTAACCAGTTGGCTTAAGCTGAAGTTTATTCAGAGCCATACTCGAACTTTCAGAGTTTGCTATATCGCCTATTGTTTTAATTTCCCATTCTCCTTCATTCTTAAATTCAGGAAAACGTATCTCGGGTATTAGTTTTTTCTTCTTACTCATACGCTGCTATTCCTGATATTTCACGTCCTTGTGCTAATTTTTTTAATTGTGGTACTAAGTCTTCCATCAATGCCAATTCTTTTATCCTGCGTTCTTTCCAGTTCAAATCCAGTGGCTCCAGTAAGTCAGTCAGTTTTTCTCCGTCAAAAATCATTCGGTTCATAATCTTTTCTATGAATTTTTTCAGGTCAACCGTTTGCAGGCCATGTTTATTGGCAATAATCGCTATTTCCTTATTGTATTTATCGTCTTTAAATTTGTCATAGCCGTTACGAAGCGTTTCTACATCTTGGCCGCTTTCCCAATCCAAACTATTGATGTACTCAGTTAAATCCTCTTCTTCTTCCATCAAATTGGAATTGGATTTCAATAAGCTAATCACTTGTGCTTTGGTCATTTTTTGCATGGCAGGCGTCCGTTGCGTGCTATCGGCAATCAGGTTCATGATGTAGTCGTAATCAATCACGGCAGAAGCAAACAACACAAATTCAAAGTCGAGTTGTTGAATTTCAGGCGGTGCCTGATCGCCTTCCTTTTGTTGTATTTCTCGTAACTGCTTGGCTGTTTCTATGTACGAACTGCGGAACTCCTGCAAAGATTCTTTTGGCAAAATTGCTTCGATTTTTGCTTTCTGTTCTTCATCTAAGTCAGTGAACTGGTCAAGCTGTGTTTTTAGCCTTTGTACCTCCTTAAAGTTCTGCACAAAGGCAATTCTTGCAGCATCACCTTTCAGGTTATACACTTCCTGCGGTTCATTCGCTAGATTTTGCTCCTGCATAAATGCATCCAATTTTTCAACGGCTTCTTTATACTTGGCAATCATCACAGGTGCTGGGTCAACCAAGGAGGAC
>CAZFCR010000132.1:5196-5828 GCA_964517305.1 uncultured Akkermansia sp. | reverse complement strand
AACCAACCAAATTTCTCTTGCTCTGCCGTTGTCCTCTCCAGAGAACAATGCAATAGCTTGATTCACGGCTTCCTGTTGTGAACGGAAATCTAAAATGTTGCCGTAAGGCTTGGTATCGTTCAATACACGGTTAGTCCGTGAGAAAGCCTGAATCAGTCCGTGGTATTTCAGGTTTTTATCCACATATAAAGTATTCAGGTATTTGCTATCAAAACCTGTGAGTAGCATATCTACCACTATGGTAATATCAATTTTGTTTTCGTGCGGATAATCCTTGTTGCTGTATTGTTGGTCTTTGATGCGTCTTTGTACATCCTGATAGTACAAATCAAACTCGGTGATCGTATGATTGGCATTGAACTGCTTGTTGTAATCTTCAATAATTTCAGTCAGTGCTTTTTTCTTCTCTTCAGGATTTTGTTTATTGTCCTCACGTTCCTGCGCCAAATCTTCCTGCAATTGCCTAATATCAGCGGCATTTTTCTGACTTTGCTGGTCTCCCTTTTTGCCAATGAGTTGAGAAGGTGGAGAAAACACGCAGGCAATGTTTAACGGAACATATTCAGAATTTTCCGTTTGTTTTTTTCTTTGTAAGCTCTTTATGAATATTAATCATCGCTAACTTAATCATA
>CAZFCR010000132.1:4943-5186 GCA_964517305.1 uncultured Akkermansia sp. | reverse complement strand
CTCTTGAAAAGCTGATAATACTCAATGGCATTATTAATAGAAGCCGTAGCCAACACCGCATTGAATTTTCTCGAATTGGTAGCTGCATTGTGTTTGCTTAAAATAGCTTCAACAACTGCCTGTCGTGAAATGGCTTCACCTGGCTTTTGGTTTTTATTTCCCTTGAAATAGTCTATATGAAACCGCAAAACGTTTTTATCATCTATGGCGTGGGTAATAGTATAAGCGTGTAGCCTTTTCTGA
>CAZFCR010000132.1:0-4933 GCA_964517305.1 uncultured Akkermansia sp. | reverse complement strand
GGTTGTTTTGTAAGAAGCATATTCGCCTTCTCTTAGGCTGTATGTGGCGTTTTCATCAAAAATAGGCGTGCCGGTAAAACCAAATAATTGAGCATTCGGAAAAAACTCCTTTATCGCTTTGTGATTTTCTCCAAACTGCGAACGGTGGCATTCGTCAAAAATGAAAACCACACGTTTTTTACTCAATGGCTCTAAACGTTCTTTATAGTTTTTCTTGTAAGTGCCATCCAAGGCCAAGCCCAATTTTTGGATGGTGGTTACGATTACTTTGTCGGCATAATCTAAAGAAAGCAATCGTCTTACTAAAGTTTCAGTATTGGTATTCTCTTCTACACTTCCTTCCTGAAACTTATTGAATTCCTCTCGGGTTTGTCTGTCCAGGTCTTTACGGTCAACCACAAACAAGCATTTTTCAATGTCTTGGTTGTCTTTTAAAAGAGTTGACGCTTTAAAAGAAGTTAGTGTTTTTCCGCTACCGGTAGTGTGCCAGATATAGCCGTTTCCCCTGTTTTGCTTTACACATTCTTCAATAGCTTTTACCGCATAAATTTGATATGGTCGCATTACAAGCATTTTTTGTTCGCTCTCTACCAGAACCATATACTTGCTGATCATTTCACCAAGCGTACACTTGCTTAGAAATTTTTCGGTGAATGGATCAAGGTGCGTAATTTTCTTGTTGCTCTCGTCTGCTAATTGATAAATCGGCAAAAACTGTTCGTCAGCATTGAATTGAAAATGCTGAATCTTATTGTTTGAAAAATAATAAGTATTGGTTCGGTTGCTCACTATGAACAACTGCATAAAGCATAACAATGAATTTCCGTAACCGTTGCCAGGTTCGGTTTTGTAATCCACAATTTGCTGCATTGCTTTACGTGGTGAAATGTCAATTTTCTTTAACTCGATTTGTACCACCGGCAAACCATTAATCAGCAAAATAATATCGTAACGTTGATGACTGTTTTCCGTGTTAACACGTAATTGAGTGATGACTTCAAAATCATTCTTACACCAATCTTTAATGTTTACCAATGTGTAATGCAGGGGTGTTCCGTCCTCACGTTGAAAGTATTGTCGTTCGCGCAATTTTTTAGCTGCGACAAATACGTCCGAATTGATAATTTCATCTCTCAACCTCATAAACTCATTATCTGACAAGTGTACACGGTTGAGTTCTTCAAATTTTGCTTTGAAGTTTTGCTCAAGCGTTTTCCTGTCAACTATGTCGGGGCGGTGAATGTATTTCAGCCCTTTCAGTTGTTCTACAAGATTTTGTTCTATTTGATTCTCTTTACTCATTCCTATATTAAAAGTTCTTTTGGGTTAACATCCAGTATTTTTGCTATTTTATACAACAGGGCAAGGCTCGGGCTGCCTCCGATTCTGCGCATAAGAATTCACCATATTGTAACTCTTGCCCAGCTTTTCAGCCAGCCACGTCTGGGTTTTGTCCTTTTCTTCAAGGACTTCCTTAATTCTGTTCATTAAAAAGTGGATCGTGAGCGTTTAAATATATGAATTTCAATCAATTTATCTCACTTTTTGAGATAAATCATAGGGTTTTCAATGTTTTCCCAATCCCTCCGCAATTCCTCCGCAATCCCTTTCAACTCCTCCCCAATTATTTCGCAAACAAGAGCACAACGTTTTCAACTGTTCCGCAAGGGCGCCTCTTAGCGTAAATTTTTGGATTAAACGGTCCACAATCGTTGATCCGGCGTATTAAAATATTACCGAAAGGCTAAAGCGCTGTTTAACTTCGCACCCGATATCAATATGACCGGCGCCATCATTTCATCCCTCTATTACAACATCAACGAAGACCGCTTCCACCGAATGTGCGTGACCGGTTCATTTTTTTTCATTGAGCCCGATGTGGCTGTGACAACCTGGACCAACCTGTGCGACGAGCGCAATAAAGACCCCAGGGAAATGCTGCATACGGAGGATTATTTGTTCTTTGATTCCAAAGTCCGTCATTTTGAAACTGACGAGAATTATGGAGACGGTTACCAATGCATCCTGATCGAGCGCGAATGGCTGAAGGAGAGCAAGGAAAAGAACATCACGTATATTCACCTGCCGCAGCCTGTTACGGACCGGTTTTACGAGGTGTCTTCGGAGCAAGCGCGTCTGCGACAGTGGGTGGTGACCGAAGGGTTCGAGTATCACCATCATCTGAATATGGTCAATGATATCGCCTACGATTTCTCTATTTTGTCTGTAAAGGAAGCCAGGAAGATCCAGTTCTTCCGGCAGGCAGGGGTCATTGAGGCTATTGATGATAATCACTGCGTTTACACCGACCTGTTGCAGCTTGAAAATATAAGGACGCTCCGTACATCTTGTCATAAAGTCCCTTCAATGGTCGGTGGGCCCCTGCTCAGCCGGGAAGATGGGAAAGCGCTGGGCGTGATCTCGGATCAGTCAGACGATTCTGAAGACCATTACGAAGGGCTGATCGCCGTTCCGCTGACAAATTAAACCGGGTTATATTCTGTTATTCTGCCAGCGGCCTGTGGTACATCCGAATTCAATCGCTCCCTCGACCCAACACATGGTTCCCTGATCGGGACGCATATAAAAGATCTGGTTCAGAATCCTTTCCTGGGGTATAATAACGGATTGATTTTTAATTCTCATGTATTTCTTTTTAGGTATCCCATCCGATAGCTATCGGATTTGTGATACCTCTGACAGCAAAAAGTGAAATAGATTTCAGGGCATCTCTAACAACCTCGACATGACTTCGTTGGCGGCTTCATATCGTTGAGGGATCTGAAGTTTGGCTGTTCGCCCCGTTATTGGTGGTTGGAGGAACATCCGGATCAGTGTTTACGACTTGCCTTCTCTCAAACGGTTTTTTCATGTAACCGGCTTTATGCGACGCAGTTTTACTGATCTTTTCCATGACATTTTTTGTACTTCTTTCCACTGCCACAGGGGCATAGATCGTTACGCCCGACCTTAGGCTCCTGACGAACATAAGGTTCCGGCGGTGTATAATAAAAGTCATCGTCAAAGTCGCCTGGGTCTTCAAATATTTCGTCGTCCTCTTTCGAATAGCGTTTATCCCGTTCCAATCTCTCATTCACTTTCCGGTAAATGTCGTAGGTCTCAAAAATCGTTTCCAGTTTTCTTTTTGCCCAGCTTCTATCCGCAGAGCGGTCCAGTTCGCGCTCCACGGTTGGCCAGTCGCCAGCGTATGAATGAGGCACCAGGCGTTCATCAAACATTTGTTTTACCAGGTGGGAGAGTTCGTGCGCCTGAAGGTCGAGGAAAATGCCAACGAGCGCGCCGTTCAGGTCAGTGTCTGCAAGATTGTCGATGGTGTTAACTTTATTCAGATGGTACTCTATTACCTCCTTAAGCCAGTTAATGGCTGTTTCCCGGGTGATGAGTTTTTCAAAGACAAGCTGATTAACCGCTTCGGCAATGGCTGCTTTGCTCCAGGTGTACCGTCCTGGCTCCTTCATAAAATCCAGGAGAGGACCAAGCTGGTTTCTGCCGCAAGCGGCGAGCACTGACCACATGGATTCGGTGATGAAGTCGCCCAACCAGTAATTGATCTGCTCTTCTTCCTGCCCCAGGAAATCAAGTATCGCATCAAGACTATCCTCTGCCTTCAGTTCGCGCAGCAAGAGTAAAGCGTGGAGCGGAAACCAATCCAGGTCCGGATTGTTCTTATCGCTGATCTCCTCATAACGATGGCAGGCATCATAGAGCACTGTTTTGAGGTCATCGATAAGCGTCTGTCTTGGTAAAGTGAGTATGGCGCTTAAAGTATCGTAAGGAATATCGTACCCATAATTGTACAGTTCGTTCACTTCAGGATTGACGAATATTGGACGACCAGGATTGGCCTGAGGTGGGAGGGCCCTGGGTGTAATGAGGACAGACTTCGAGAAGAGGGCATCCTCTTCCATAATTTCCAGCAAGGTTTTCTTTTGTTTTCTCTTGTTCATGTTCATGCGCGTTCTAGTACTTCTTAGTTTCCGCAGGCCCTCTCATGGAGTGTTGGTTTGAAGATTGATACAAAAAACGCTCAACCTTTTTTCCGGGGTTTCTTAATAGCTTTTCCTTCCTGCTTTTTGGCAAGTTTCTTAATGTTTTCAGCCTTCGGTAATTCCTCTGGCATTGTGCCGCCAAGCTCCTTTATCGTCTGTCTTACTTTCCGACCTACTTCATAATGCGTCGCGTTGGCCTTGTCCTTGCCTTTGATGTTCTCGCGACGGAGCTTTTCCTCCGTCTGTGTGGCGCGGAACAGGTTTGCCGCAAGCTCGGTGCTACCCATGTGATCGAGTATTTGCTCATTCTTTTTCAGCCCTTTTCGCTTCTGTATGCCCTTTGCATCAAGGCCTCCATAAAGGCCCATGTAACCGTGGTTTTGAAATATGGCATAGTCCAGAGAACTGAGTACGCCGGCGCCCTTCGCTGCGGAAGCAAGCTGTATATTGTGCCGGCTGAGCTCATTGCGCAGGAAAATGCGTTTTTCTTCCTCGGTACGCAAATTCTGATACTCCTGCATTTGCTGTACCTCGCGAAGCCGCGTCTGTACAGCGAAATAAGTCTGGCCAAGCGCCACCACTTCCTTGGAAGGATCAGCGTTCTGGACTATCAGATAACAAGCGTATCGTGACAGTTTAATATTCTCCGTTGATCGCTGGGCGCCGGAACCGATAGGAACCATTTCGAGGATATCCTCGAAATGGTCGGAAACCGCATGGCCGCTGTTTCGGCACGCATCTTTGGCCCTCTCAATAACAGGCTGAAAATGTCTGTACTCGGAGTACTCCAGCACTTTGGCCATATCACGGGCACTCCAGTACTCGTTGCCTTTGCCATCTGTTTTTTTTATCCGCTCGAATGCGGAATTGGCGGTCAGTTCGCTCATAGTGTAAGTGGTTTTATTAATAATATCATCTTAACA
>CAZFCR010000131.1:0-8669 GCA_964517305.1 uncultured Akkermansia sp. | reverse complement strand
AACACCTGATGACCCATTGTATGCCTACGAAGTAACTGACGGCCAGCAGCGAATGCGCTCTATATGGGAATTTGTTAGCGATAAGTCAGAGGAAGCTTACGCTCTAAATGAGGCAATGATAAACAGTATTAATATTACTGGCTTTAAATATACTGAGATAAAAAAGCACTCCGCGCTGCTGAAAAAATTTCTTGATTTCGAACTGCATGTTTCCATCATTAAATCAGCG
The DNA here is from genome assembly GCA_964517305.1 of uncultured Akkermansia sp. Taxonomy (GTDB): domain Bacteria; phylum Bacteroidota; class Bacteroidia; order B-17B0; family Aurantibacillaceae; genus Aurantibacillus. Next base: position 8,440 of record CAZFCR010000131.1, on the reverse strand, counting down.
ACCACCGAAGAAATAAGAACACTTTTCGCTCGCTTGCAAATGGGGGAACGTCTTAATCCCGCTGAACTACGTCACGCAATTGCTAGCAATATTGGTAACGCGATTTTTTCATTAACTGAAAACCATAAGTTCTTTGAGGAATCCAGGATACCCAATGGCAGATTTAAACACCAAGACTATTTAGACCATGTAATTACATTGGTTCACTATGATTGCCAAAAGAATATAAAGGCCGCAGAAATTCGTGGCTTGTACTATGAGCATGCGAATAGCACAATCAATGAGTTTCAGTCAGTGCTGAAGAAAACCACAAAAGTGCTGGATTACATGAGGAAAATTAACTCTTTTAGAAAAGGAATTTTCAAAAACAAGTGGGCTTTCGTGGACACATTTTTTCTCTTGGCGAAAAAACTAGATTCAATAAAGGATGTTAAGCCGAAAAACTTCGCAGACTCCATTTTTCAGTTTGAAGTAGAAAGGAAGGCCAACAACAAACGGCCTGAAGCACTTATTGAAGATAAAACAAGCCAGCAATACGACAAAGATTTGTATGACTACATAATAGCGTTCAATACAAGCGGCGCTCTAAAGCAAAACGTACTAATTCGACATCGAGTATTCGTGAATTATTTTTTTAACAACCACAATTTTGATATGAAATGATTTTACCTGTAAAGTTTGTTGAAGCATATCAAAAAAAGCCAATTGGCCTGTTTATTGGTTCCGGAATGTCGCTTGCATCTGGGCTACCAAATTGGGAAACTCTTCTTAATAATCTCATTGACCTTGCTCTGAATCACAATGCAATAGATGGGAAAAAGGCGGGCGAACTGAAAAATATTTCTAAAGATTCTTCAAAATATCTTATGGTTGCAGAAGACTTGAAAGAAATACTTCATACCGACCTATATAAATACATAAAAAAAACATTTGATAATAACTCCCTTAAACCATCAACTGCCCTACAGAAAGCAATTAATCTTAAGTATTCGTATATCATCACCACCAATTATGATGTTTTGATTGAAGAGGCTTATGTGGCAGCAGGCCGCCGACCTAATGATTTAACTTACAAGGATGCTGCAACTATCAATTACAACCTAATATGCGGGGATACTTTTATACTAAAAGCTCATGGGGACGCTCGCCGAGCGCCAAGTGAGATTATTCTAACTGAGAACGACTACAGGAACATAATTTACAAGGAGAGGGGATACCAAAGCGTACTGCAATCGCTTTTTTCAACAACCCATGTATTATTTCTCGGTGCATCATTGAAAGACCCAGAACTACGACTTATCCTAGGGTATATTCATAATATTTTTCATGGGGGTTCTCCGGACCATTTCGCGTTTATGAGTAAAGACGACCTAACTCAAACTGAAATAGACCGTTGGCGAAAGGACTATAACATTAATATTATTCCTTATGACCCAAAAAACAATCATAAAGAATTAGAAGACTATATTGATGAAATTCTGAAGCTCTAGATTAATCGCGAACTTTAGAGAGAACATACACCCACTCCCAAGACGTACTCATTAGTTGATTTCAAATTCAAGGGTTACTCTTCAAGTACACCCATTAATTGCTCCATTCCGAAATTCAGTAGGAAATCACTGTAATAGCCGTCGAACACGTCCCGGATGTAATCGTCCACTGTAATATCCTCTTGCTTTCCGTCAGTGTTGCGCAGCAATAGATAATTTCTCTTTTTGGTTATCATATATAGGAACATTGAATGGAAATAAACTGTGGACAGGTACTTTTTTTGAGCAAGCAATATCTGGTCTTCAGACTTCAACTTCTTCCGGTGGTCTAAGAAAACCCTGCTGTCTAAATTAACGTAAATCGTCTCCAATTTGTCTCCTTCCCCCACAGGATACATCACCGTCTCGTACTTCATAGAAATACCCTGGCCTTCTAGCGTAGGCCAATCCTTTTCGGTAACCTTTTTTAGTTCGGGCAGGCCAATATTCTCAAGAGCGTCTTCCTCTTTGGGGGCTGTTTCCTTTGGTGCTTCAGGAGCACTTACCTTTACCAAAATGATTTCTTGAAGTGCCTCCCCAGCGGGATTAGACAAAGACACCTTTATTTCGACCTCATCTCCAACTTTTAGCTCAGAAGTCGGATTGATACTGAGTTTAATAGTGCCTTTGTTTGGGCTGCTCTTGACAATATTTAGAAGACCTGATATATCTTTATCAACACCAGGCTCATCGCCTCCTCCTGATTCTGAGCGTTTAATCTTCAAAACCCCAAGCTGGAGTTCGCCAGGCTCCTCAGACCTATCAAAATAATCATTGGATACGTCAGTGTCAAACTTGATAGTACGTTCGCCATTGGATGGCACCATTACTGCAGGAACCCCATCTTTTTTCTTATTCAAACGAAATACCGATGGAAATCTTTTTGGCTCAAATGGCTTCTCGTCCTGCCGCTCTCTTGGTTGCGTGCCGTTTTGATTTTTAGTTGTAGTCCGTTTCTCTTCGAGCTTAAGCGTATTTTGCAACAATTTCAACAAATCACTATCCTTGGGGAGGTTCTTTGCAAAAGATTTAATTAGGTCAGTTGTATCTTCACTCTCCAAACCAATTGATTCCTTGCGCCGGCGATTAATTTCATCCAGTTGGCTTTTTCTGAGTTTCTTTCCTAAATAATCTCGGAAGAATGTTACCTCCTCGCCTCCCTTGAGTCTATCACGCGAGGCCATAAAAAACTCCTCTCTGAAATCCGCCTTCATTCTTGTGCAGTCGACATGAATAAGCAAATAGTCTTTTAACAGGTTAAACTTCAGCGTTCTCGTGATAAATTCTGAGCTATAATCTCCCTGCACCTGGCCGTTTACTGAGAACATAACCGACATATTATTCCTAAAGAAACGTTCACGGATAATTTCCTTTGATTTTTTTACGTCGCGGTCTTTAAGTTTAGGTTTGAAAACGTAACATGTAACTTTCGCATAGCCAAACTTTTCATCGATGAATTCTTCAGAGAAATAAGTGTCCACATAATCGTTTTGGTGTTCCTCTAGTCGACGTTTAAGCCCGAAAAGGTCCAGCTCCAGCACTTTATTATTTGGATAGCGCTCTTTCTTATCAACTGTATATAGCGGCAGCAGGGGCTCAAATAAAAACTCACTTAAACTCTGATTGAGGTCTTGTGCAAAGCCAGCATATCCAGAGGGAAATTGATATGAATAGAGTTTAATTACTGTACCCGTTCTAAATTTCCTGCCATATAGATTTAAATCTAGTTCATCAATTTCAAATGACGGAATCTTACCATCTAATTTTAGATACTCGAAATGACTAAACCTTTTTGCATCTGCACCTTCACCAATTTTGTGTTGGCGGATAAGCGTATAGCCAAACCCACCACTACCGTCAAACCTTTTTGATGCAATCAGCTGGAAACGCCTCTTTCCACAAAAAACGAGCGCCCCGCTTCCCCCCATATTGTACTTCCCCTGCACAAAGTGAATATTAATCTTGTTACCTCTAACAAGGGATAAAAAGGTGTTTTCAAAATCGTCTGGCCGCTGGCCCTCGCCATTATCATAAATTATTACTGAGGTATTGCGAGTTGGCCCATCGGCAATTAACTGAATCTCGGCTGCCTGTTTCCGCCTGAACGCCGGAAGGTCCCACTGCTTGTGTTCAGGAAAAAGTTTATTTATAGCTTCTTCCATGCTTCTTGGAGCCTCTTTAGACGTAGGAGATACACCGGCTTCATGACATTTCTTTATGAGAATAGCGTCAATCGAGTTCGTTACCTTTTCAACCAGCGCACCAATTGGATTTGATTGCTGGTTACGAACAATGCCAAACATTTTTTCATCGCCCCCAAGAGGATACCAATTGGCTTCTGCGAAAACAGCCGGGTGTTTAGCGATGAACTCTTGTACAGAGTCCTCTGTGGGCGAAAAATAGAGCCCCTCGAATATTTCTCTGAGCAACTTGGATTCCATACTTTATAGGGTGCCCATGAGGGCGAATTCTAATGAGTAGCGCTATGCACGCGTTGAGCCAGTATCGATGATTTAATGCGTGCTATAGTTAAATCAATTTCATCATCTGTGGTGTACTTTCCGAGACTGAAACGAATAGAAGCAAAAGCCTCATCATCATTTAAGCCCATAGATTTTAAAACATGAGAAGCTTGAACCAAAGCCGAATTACATGCAGACCCAGTGGAGACAAAGACGTCAGGTGACTCATTTACTACCACATCAGCGTCAATGTTAGAAAAACACAGGTTAGTGACGTTACAGACCCTTGATTCAACCGCGCCGTTTACTGATGTCTCATCCAACTGCAGTAATTCTCGTTCAAGGCGGTTACGCAAAAAGGTACATCTTTCCACGAAAGGTTCAATTTCTGCGGATGCAATTTCACAAGCTTTTGCAAAGCCCACAATTGCGGGAACATTCAATGTCCCGCTTCTGCGCCCAAATTCCTGACCCCCTCCATAAATAACGGGGTTAATCAGCTTAGGCACGCGAGTATATAACGCCCCGATACCTTTAGGACCATGAAATTTATGCCCCGAAAATGAAAGGAAATCGACATCCAAATCGTTAACATCAACCAGCATCTTTCCCATAGCCTGAGTAGCATCAGTCATTACAAGTGCTCCTGCCTTATGTACAAGGGATGATATGGTTTTCACCGGCTGTATGACACCAGTCTCGTTATTTACAAGCATAACGCACACGGCAATAGTATCGGCACGAAGCGAATCTTTTAAAATTTGTAGGTCGACCAATCCATTTCTATCAACCGGAAGGTATGTGACTTCAAAACCGCGAGTTTCCAACTGTTTAAGCGGCTCTAGTACACTCGAATGCTCCGTTTCCACAGTTACAATGTGCTTTCCGCGACCTTTTAGCTTTTGTGCTATACTTTGAATTGCAAGATTGTTGGCCTCTGTGGAGCCTGAAGTAAAAGTAATCTCGTGCTCCGTAGCACCAATAAGTTTCGCCACTTCGTTCCGTGATTGCGAGATAGTGTTCTGGACGGAAACGCCAAGTTGGTGAGAACTGGACGGATTTGCATAGAGCGCAGAAAAATACGGAAGCATTGCCTCAACCACCCGGGGGTCCACGGGTGTGGTAGAATTATTATCTAGATAAATCAGCAAGCAGGCGAAAATTAGTCATTAACTATTATATTATCAAGCAATTACGGTACTTTTATTTAAAATTCTTCGTCTAACACTCAACTGCATAATTTTTTCAGTTTTTCAGGCTATTTATTAGAAAACAACAAAAATGAAACATAAACAAATTAGAAAGCTTATTCGGGAAATGTTCATGCAAGTCTATGAGAAATTGAGTGAAGAATGTCAGATGGTCGAATCGACCATCCCAGATACAACAGAAAACAGGAGGGTAATTGTTACCAGCAAGCCATTTACCGATAATGAGCCGAACTCAATTGTATCTAACTCAAAAATACCCAGGAAACAAGCAGGTTAGTCCATAGGGTTATCGGAGGCCGTTGCTGCGGCCAATGCCATCTTACCTTACTTTTAGTAGCAACGATTTCATTCTAAATTTTTACTATACGTAAAATCTGAACAACTCAGCTGCTTCATTGTGAAACAGATAATTCAATCTCTGATTTTTCAAGCTGTTTTTTGAATTATAAGGCTTCCGGACTATCTTTAAGGTGTCATGCGCAAGCTGGTAGTAAAAGAGCACTTAGAGGATTGGGCTTCGAGCGTTCCCGCAAAGGGGTCGTTACCAGAATTATTAAATCTTTTAATAAGGGCGACCAACCCCGACGTCACATATTTGAATTTTCCTGCCGGTAGTGCAATCTATAGCGGAGGTTATGACGGAACTGTAAATACTACAAAAGGAACTGAATACGTCCCGACTGGTCAGTCGCTATGGGAATTGAGTACTCAAAAAACCAGTTTAGCAAAAGCCGAAAAAGATTATAAAAAGCGAAAAGCGAAGCCTGGGGTCGATGACCCGAAACAGTTTACGCTTGTCCTCGTACTGTTAGGTGGCTTCGACAATAGAAGCGAAATTGAAGCGTGGGTTAAGGCAAAAAATGAAGAGGGTTTTTGGAAGGAAGTTAGGCTCTATGATTCCATAATGATGGAACAATGGCTAATGTATTCATTGCCTGTATCAAAGTGGTTACTCGGAATCCTTAATAAAAATCATAACTATTTTAGCATTTTAACTGCAGAAGAGTGGTGGCAAGAATGGGCTACGGGCCCCTTTCGCCTACCTGCTGATTCAATCACACCTGGAAGAGAGTTAGAATCACAAAAGCTCATCGAATATATTGGTAGTAGCAACCAGACATCGATACTTAAAGTAGGTGGTCACAATCGCGACGATGCAATCGCATTTATGATAGCTACTATAAAAGGAGCCGAGCCGTCAGTTCAGCTAAGTTTTAATGCTAGGGCACTTGTAGTTGACAATTATGATGACTTTCGGATTGTATATAATTATCCCTATCCCCAGATAATAATTGCCAATCTGGAGGATATAAACAAAGTATACGTCGCCCTTTCACATGGCCATCATGTAATTGTGCCGATACCTGCCGATAGTTCTTTGGAAGCGGACATAAGGCTACCCGGAATTAATATGGAAGAACTGGTAAAAGCCTTGGTAAGAGCTGGCATACCACAGGACGTTGCACGAAGGGATGTAAAGGATTCTGGAGGAAATTTAACCATTCTCCGCCGCTTAATGGGTTTTAATGAAGGAAAACTTGATTGGGCCACTCACCCATTTTCTGAGCAGTTGCTTCCCGCTCTAATTTTCGGTCGTTGGAGTGAGGCATTTGAAGGAGACAAAGAAATTCTTGAATCACTTTCGGGAGAAAATTATTCTGAGTATGTACAAAAAATCACAACCTGGCGTGACAAGTTTATCTATCAGATAGGAAATACGTGGCGACTTATATCACCAATGGATGCATGGACGAATCTTTCCCCTCACATATCGAAGGATTATCTCGAAATATTCGTTCAAGAATTGCAAGCAATCATAGGCTATGTTTCGCCGGCCCTTGAAATTCCTGCTGAAAAAAGGATGATGGCTTCGCTATTAGGTAAGTCTTCTAGGTATTCTGACTGGAGCCGCGAAGGGTTATTACAGTCCCTGATAATGATTGCTGTTTTTGGCGATAGACTTAGGCTTCCGATTGGTTCGAGCCAGCATTGGGTTGATTCAAAGTTGAACGTCCTTTTAGAGGGTACGAATAGCACGCAATGGATATCATTAAATAGGGCCCTGCCGTTAATCGCGGAAGCCTCACCAAATGTCTTTTTGGATGTTGTTGAAGCTAGTTTGAAAAAATCGGATAGTCCTATTATGACTATGTTTATTGAGGAACCTGGTTTTCTTACGCCAACCAGTAACTACACTGGCTTACTTTGGGCGCTCGAAGAAATTGCATGGGTTCCAGAGTTTCTTAGCCGAGCTTCGTTAATGCTCGCAAATCTTGACGTCAGAGACCCAGGAGGCAGCCTATCAAACCGTCCTTTAAACAGTTTGAAGAACATTTATAGAATTTGGCATTATCAGACGTTTGCCTCATTAGAGGAGCGAATGTCAGTACTAAAATTGATTTGCAAAAAATATCCCGCTGTAGGATGGAAGCTATTAACCAACTTAATTCCCGACTCGAATGATATTGGTGAATACACCTACAAATTCAAATGGAGACTCAGAGAGAGAAGTTACAATTTAACGTACACCTATGAAGAGATTTTCTCTAGTGTAAGCAGTATTGTCGATTTGCTTACAACTGAGTTCAAACTTGATGAGGAAATGCTTGCGAAGTTGCTCAGTGTTTCTACGAAGGATTATATATTGCCTGATAACCGAGCAAAAATACTAGAATATATAACGAAAGTACACAGCTCGATTACACAAACCAGCCATGCACCCTGGCATAAACTTCGTAGTATTTTATATAGACACAGGACGTATGCTGATGCGAAATGGGCATTAAGTGAAGAACAACTTGCACAATACGAAAAATTGTATCATGACCTTACACCTAATGACTTCTTGCAGCGTTATCTATGGTACTTTACTACTGCGTGGCCAGAGGTTCCTGAAGGAAGAAAGGACGAAGAGGAAAACTATGAAGAAAGGAACGCGACAGTATTTAAAGAGCGGGACCAAATAATGCACCAATTACTTGAAAAGGTTGGACTTAACGAATTACTCAATTCCGCAAGAGGTATACCAGAACCATGGAACTTCGGCTGGGCACTGGGGCAGACATCCTTAACGCCTGATGAAAGCGATTCGATATTATCTCTATTCGAATCAACAGACGAAAATGACTCTCGACTAGCGTCCGGATTCGTCGGTCGGAAGTATTTATTAGATGGTGAGGAGTGGTTGTTTGGACAGGTGGAGCATATGCACAAACGGGGCGCAAAACCCCAAGCAATA
>CAZFCR010000130.1:0-8676 GCA_964517305.1 uncultured Akkermansia sp. | reverse complement strand
CGCGGCTGAAGTCTTTTCAAAATACGGCATCGATTTTTGCTGCAAAGGCAATCAAACCATTGCAGATGTGTGCACAAAGAAAAATATCAGTCCCGACAACCTTCTGAACGACCTGAACGAAATAAAACTGCAGCTCGAAAATCCGGTGATCGATTATAAATCATGGCCACTTGATCTGCTTGCCGATTACATAGAAAAAAAACACCACCGCTATGTTGCGGAAAAGACACCGGTGATCCAGCAGTATCTCGCGAAAATCAGCACTGTTCACGGCAAAGGCAATCCCGAGTTGCTGATGATCTTTGAAGAATTTAATGCCTGTGCTTCTGCCCTCGCTGCACACATGAAAAAAGAAGAGCTGGTGCTTTTTCCTTTTGTGAGAAAAATGGTGATCAGTAACGAAGTGCCTGCCGCGCATTTCGGATCAGTTGAAAATCCGATCGACATGATGAAACACGAACACGACGTTGAAGGTGAAAGATTCAGAAGGATCGCCGCGCTGAGTAATAATTACACGCCACCGGATCATGCCTGCAATACCTTCAGGGTAACGTATGCACTGCTCAGGGAATTTGAACAGGACCTTCACCTGCACATCCATCTTGAAAACAACATCCTGTTTCCAAAAGCCCTATTGCTCGAATCGAGTTTCAGCGGTTCGTCGTGCAGCATAAAATAAATTTAACCCTTAATTCAAATAACATGCTGAATTTTAAACTAGACGATGATTTCGTTGAGCAGTACAGAAACCTTAACCCGGGTTTCGGCTACAACGGGCTTGGGCTGCTCACCTATTACCGTACCTACTCGCGGCTAAAAGAGGACGGCACCAATGAACAATGGTTCGAAACAGTACGCCGCGTTGTGGAAGGTGCCTATTCGCTTCAGAAAGAACACATCCTGAACAACGAACTGGGTTGGAACAACCGAAAAGGACAACGTTCGGCACAGGAAATGTATGACCGCATTTTTAAAATGAAATTTTTACCGCCAGGGCGTATGCTCTGGGCGCTCGGTACGCCCATCATTCATGATAAAAAAGTAGGACAGGCTCTTTTTAACTGCGCTTTTGTTTCAACTGGCAATATTGGCCTGTCGATAGAAGAGGCTGTAAAACCTTTTACTTTTATGATGGACATGAGCATGGTTGGTGTGGGCGTTGGTTTTGATGTGGAAGGCGCCGGCAAACTCGAAATCAGCGCACAGGAAGACACGAGCGATGTATACGAAATTCCCGACTCAAGAGAAGGCTGGGTGATGAGCGTTGAAAAACTCCTATTCAGTTATTTTGCCAGACATTTTGGATTTAATAAACCCTGTGGTGTAAAATTCGACTATACAGCCATCAGGCCCGCCGGTGTTCCTATTCTTGGATTTGGGGGAGTGTCCTCCGGCCCTGCACCCCTGATAAAACTCCACGAACAGATCAGGGAAACGCTGAACCGTCTCAACGGACAATTTATGTCGGTAACAGCCATTACCGATATCATGAACATGATAGGACAGTGCGTGGTAGCCGGTAATGTAAGGCGAACCGCCCAGATTGCCCTTGGCAGCGTGAACAACCCCGAATACAGAAAACTGAAAGACTACAGGTGGAATGCCGAAGAATCGAAATACGAGGGCGCGATGGCCCGCAGAGCAGCCTGGGGATGGGCTTCCAACAACAGCGTGATGGTAAACAACCAGACCGATTTTTCGGAAGTGGCGAAACAAACCGCCATCAATGGTGAGCCTGGATATGTATTCATGGATAACATCAGGGCCTTCTCTCGCATGTGCGACCCGGCAGATCATAAAGATGAAAAAGCAATGGGCACCAATCCCTGCGGCGAACAAACCCTTGAGTCTTATGAGTTGTGTTGTCTCGTTGAAACATTTCCTTCGCGTGCGGAGTCGAAAGAAGATTACCTGCGTACTTTAAAATTCGCCTATCTTCTCGGAAAAACAGCCACGCTAGTAAACACCACCTGGCATGAAACCAACCGTGTACAGAAACGCAACCGCCGCATCGGCACTTCTGTTTCCGGCATCACAAATTTTATCGACCAGCATTCGCTCGACACACTGAAGAACTGGCTCACAGAAGGTTATCAGCACATCCAATCATGGGATAAAATTTATTCGTCATGGCTCTGTGTGCCGAAAAGTATCAAAACTACCAGCGTTAAACCGAGTGGAACGGTCAGCCTTCTTGCGGGCGTCAATCCGGGTTGCCACTTCCCTGAGTTCGATTATTACATCCGCAGGGTCAGGATCGCAAAAACATCTGCACTCGTGCCATCCATCAAAGCAGCAGGTTTGCAGATAGAAGACGATGTGGTTGACCCTTCCAGCCTGGTGGTTTCATTTCCGGTTCATAACGAGGGAAAAAGTCTCCGCAATGTGAGTATCTGGGAGCAGGTGGCACTGGCGGTTTTTCTTCAGAAATACTGGTCAGATAACCAGGTATCGTGCACCGTTACCTTCAAACCGGAAGAAAGTGACCAGATCAAAACTGTGCTCGATTATTTTAAGTATGACCTCAAGTCGATCAGTTTCCTCCCTAAACTTGAACTCGGTGCCTACGCTCAAATGCCATATGAAGCCATCAGCCGTGAAAAATACATTGAACTGAGTCGTTTCGTAAAAGACCTTGATTTTACAAAAGTATCGGAAGACAGTGCCGGAGAGAAGTTCTGCAACAACGATGTTTGTGTAGTTTAACATCCTGTCTAAAAAAGCTGAACCATTACCCGAAACCTGAATGTTTGTTTAGAAGCAGGTTTTTACGGGTAATGGTTCTTCCTATTTGTAACTTTCTGATAAAGACTGATCTTTATCACCACAATCGCCGCCCAAAGTCAGCTGATGTTTAAATTGTGTTGCGTAATTTTACATCCTGACATCATAAATGTTAAGATTAATCGCCATACTACTTACCTCCGCCCTTTTGCTCCAGGTCTTCTTCAGAGTGCTGGTATATGTAGACTATGAGATCAACAAAGAATACATTACACTCACCTATTGCATCAACAAATACAAACCATCACTCAAGTGCGAGGGCAAATGTCACCTGGCAAAAAAAATGAAGGAAGGCGAGAAAAAAGAAAGTCCTCCCTCAGGAAAAGAAATAAATGAGATTCATCTGCTCGCTCATTTCCCTGTTCTAGGCCGTATATTAACTACTTCTCACCAGTCACCCACCTTCCCGCCTTTTCTGGCGCAACTAAAGCCGAGCCCATATTTCTCCATCTTTCATCCGCCCTGCAACACAACTGTCTGAAAGTTCTTTCCTGTTTAATTTAAGCAGGATCTATTCTTTTTTATTGACCAGGCACCTCAGGCGTTAACGCATGAGTAATGTCACATTCAGATTGTTATGATTAAACTCATATCGTTTATCCTGTTATCAGCGTGTGTAAAAAATCTCACCGCCCAGGATACACTCAAAGGCATTGTTTACGATGCAGAAACCCGCGAGGCACTTCCTGGTGTAACAGTTTTTGTTCCGGGAACACCACATGCCACACTAACAGACCATCGCGGACATTTTAAACTCAGTACCCACGGCAAAAAAGACAGTGTTCAGGTCAGTTTAACCGGTTACGCTTCAAAAAAAACTGTTTACGGCAATCCTGTTTCAATAGGACTTTCACCCCGCGTTAACAGCATGGATGAGATTGTGGTGAGCGCCAGTCGCGAAGCACAGTCGCGCTCTGAAACACCGATGGCGATAGAAAAAATCACCGCCGGTACCATCAACGACACCAAAGCCACACTGCTCACTGAGATCATCAATAAAACACCCGGCGTGGTGATGCTCAATCTCAATAACGAACAACATGGCATGTCTATCCGGCAACCCATGGGTACCAGCCCTTATTATTTATATATGGAAGACGGCATTCCGCTCCGCACGATGGGGGTGTTTAATCACAACGCCCTTATTGAAATGAATTTGTTTGCCATTTCTTCTATCGAAGTGCTGAAGGGTCCGGTATCTTCGCTCTACGGACCCGAAGCAGTAGGTGGTGCCATTAATTTTATTACACAGGCGCCAACAGCGCATACCACCGCCAAAGCCGGGATCCAGGCCGACAATTATGGTTACCGCAGATTTCAATATGGCACCGGCGGGAGGATTGGAAAAAAACTTGGTTATTATGCAGGGGGTTACTACGCCAGGCAGCGGAACGGCTGGATGGAGTATTCTGACTACTATAAAAATTCAGTGAACCTGAGGCTGGACTATGACCTCAGCGCGAAAACAAAAGTGATTGTTGCGGCCGCTTACAACAATTATTATTCGCAGACGCCGGGCAGCGTCGACAGTGTTTCATTCTACCAGCGCGCTTATGAAAGCAGTTCGCGTTTTACTTACCGTGAAGTGATTTCATTTCGTGCACGCACAAGTGTTGAACACAAATGGAATAACCATCAAAACACCACGCTGCACTTTTTTTACAGGAATAACGAGATCAACCAGAACCCGGCTTATGGCATCAGGTGGACCAAAGGAAACAATGTTGCCAAAGGAGAGATCAACAGCAATGCAACTACAAGCAGAGGTTTTATCGTGCAGCACGCGGCCTCTCTCCCTGCATTAAAAACCAGGTTAATCGGAGGTCTAAGCGCCGACCATTCGCCGGTATCTTATCATGCACACCAGGTTGATCTTGCGGCAACACTCAGACCCAGCGGTAACTCGGTTGAACATTTTAATTTACTGGCAGAGCGGCCTGATGTTGTGCTTTCGCATTACAATGCCCTGCTGCTGAATACCGCTGCCTACGCGCAGGCTGACATCAAACCGATTAAAAAAATGAACATCACGCTCGGCGCCAGGTACGATCACATGCAGTTCAGCTACACCAATTTTGCAGATGTGAGTAAAGGCACAAAAACTTATCAGCAGTTGAGTCCAAAAATCGGGATCTCCTACCAGCTGAAAAGAAAATCCGGGATATACGCCAACTTCAGTCGCGGTTTTTCTCCGCCCTCACTCACAACAGTGTTCAGCAGAAAACCCTGCACCAACGAATTTTATTATGACCTGGAGCCGGCCACCTTTAACAGCTACGAAGCAGGAACCTGGACCAATCTGCTAAAAAACAAAATGCAGTTTAATTTAACGGTTTACCAGATGCACGGCAGAAACGAGTTGTTGAACGTGCGCCAGCCCGACAACTCTTCGCAATACCAGAGTGCCGGAAAAACACTGCACAGGGGAATTGAATACAGTGTCAATTACACGCCGGTAAATTCGTTGGCGATCCGGTTGGGTGGCAGCAACGCGCTGCACAGGTATGAAGAATTTGTTTTAAGCGAACGTTCCACCGACGCGATCCGGAATGTAAACGGAAAAACCATGCCTTCAGCGCCATCATGGATCACCAATGCCGAGATCACCTGGAAACCCGTTTTCGTCAGGGGTTTGCGATTCAGCATGGAATGGCAGCATCTCAGCCCGTGGTATGAAAACCAGGTGAACACAATGAAATATGAAAAAACAGGAGCTTTTGGCATCAAAGGCATCAGTGTTCTGAACTTCCGCACCGGTTACAGTTACCGTAACTGCGAATTTTTCTGTAATGTAATGAACCTGAGCAACGAACTGTACGCGTTCAACGCTACCCGCGGCAACAACGGCGGCGCTTCCGCATTGTACACCGCCGCAGCACCGCGCACTTTTGTATTTGGCCTCCAATATAACTTTACACATCATCCATGAAAAAAAACACCCTTTTGTTTATTCTTGCCGCTGTTGTCTGCTCATGCACGGAGCCGCCGGTAAGTACCGAAAAATTAATCGCAGGATCATTTGATTCTTTATCATCGTGCCCCTTTATCACAACCGATCACGAAGGCAATCCAGTTATCTCTTATGTTCGCGACCTTAACGATTCTGTTTCGGTGATGTGTTACAGAACATCATACGACAACGGAGAAAGTTTTAGTCAAGCCGTGGATATCTCACCAAGCCGCAACATCACACCCCACGGCGAAAATCTGCCGAAAATTGTTTTTAAACCCAACAATGAGATCATAGCCGTTTGGGGAAGCAGCCAACCCCATCCTGAAAATAAATATGCCGGACAGGTGAGTTATGCCCAGTCGTTCGATGCGGGCAAGACCTGGACAGCAGCACGTGCGCTGGTAACCGATCAGCAAAGTTATGATCAGCGTTATTTTGATGTTGTTATTTTACCCAATGGCGAGGCAGGTCTTATCTGGCTTGATAACCGCGAGGACACTGACCAAGAAGGCTCGAGCATCTTTTTTACTTCCACAAAAAACAAACAAGGTTTTGTAGGCGAAACCAGGATCGCGGAAAGCATCTGTCCCTGCTGCCGTACAGAGTTGTTTGCTGATAAAAAGGGCCAGCTGCACGCTTGTTTCAGGGACATCATCCACGATTCGATACGCGACATGGTACATGTGATATCCTCTGACGGTGGCAAAACCTTTAGTCAGCCACAACGCATCAGCGCCGACAACTGGGTGATCAACGGATGTCCGCACACGGGCCCAAGCATGACGCGCAACAAACAGGGATTACATTTTACCTGGTACAGCGGCGCGGCGCCCGGCGGTGTTTTTTATTGCAAACTGGAAGACAAGGCCAGGCGTTTCTCACAGCGCGACAGTGTAAGTACCGAACCATCGGCCAAACACCCGCAAATGGCAACAGGCGACGAAGAAGAGTTGCTGATCACCTGGGACGAAAGCGTAAAATTTAAAGACACCTATAACGCGCGGATCGGGTTTCAACAAAGAGATGAAAACGGGAAGATCCTTTTTATTAAATACATTACCGCCGATTCGCTTGTGTGTGAATACCCCGTAATACTTCCGCTCAAAAACAAAAAAGCGCTGATAGCCTATTCAAAAAAAACAGGCGATCACAAAACCGTTTGTTACAGTCTGGAAAACTACGAGGCGGTGAGGTGACCTCGTTTTTGCCACTGCGCGGCTAAAAGGCCGGCCACACTCAGCATAATGCACAATGACACAAAAAAGAGTGATTCGTTACCATACGGCACGGGTGTATACGAGAACGATGCAATGCCCTGAATACCGAGTATCAGCTCATTGATGTAAACGCCGACAACAAAAACCATAATCCAGCCGGCGCTTGCCCTGTTGCTACGGATAAGGCCTGAAATGTAAAGATAAGCTACAAGGAAAACCGAGATAATGGCCAGTAATACCAGGTGCAGGTAAGCGATGATCACTGACCGGAATCCGAAGGCAAGCTTACTTACGGCCGGAATGGTAGAGCCCAGCTGCAGAAGAAGTTTAACACTCAGGGCCAGAGCAACAATAAGAAGAAGGTATTTTCCACGTTCAAACAGGGCAGTTCGCGAAGGCAATGCTTTGCGGATGTTTCCAAGGAAAATCAACCAGGCGATGACCTGCGCTACGGCGGCGAGAACCACAATCACATAAAGCCATAAAGGCATTTTAATCCAAAGCACTGAAAGAAAATAAGCCGGTACACAAGCACCAAAAAACAACCAGAAAATCCGGTTATCAAAGCGGTATGCAGGCAACAACTCCCGTATTCCGGAAAACAAAATACCCATGCAGGCAAACATAAAAAATCCGTTGTACTGAAAATGCAGGTAATAATAAAGTGATGCGAGGTGAAGCTTTTGATTAAAATTATGGCTGGCCATCATAAAAGCAAGTGTAAAGGTGCCAAGCGATGCAATGATGTTGAACCAGAGGGCCGCTGTGAACCAATATCTGTAAGGCCGGTCGCCTCCTCGTTTTAAATCAGCGAACATATAAGCCGCGAACACATAGGCAACAAATATGGACAGCGTGGAAAGCGTGATGGAAACGGCACCATAACCCTGGGCTATGAAAGAAAAGATCATCCCGTAGGCGCAAACCAGGTTCACAATAATAAGGCTGCGGTACTTATTCACCTTCAAAAGTGGCTGATCTTTCTGGAGGATGCCCACCATCAGAACAAATAAGGTATGGGTCACCCATCCGATAAAAGCAAAGTGCGAGTGCGCGTGCTGCAGATTTTTCTGATCAAAATAAGGAAATGGAAAACCGATCTTGTACCTCATCAAAGTTCCGAGGAAAGCCACAATAAACAGGTTAAAGATCGAAATGCGGAGCCAGACAGCAGTGTTTAGTTTCATAAGTACGGTATTTAATTACTGTTGCAGAAAAGTTTCGTAAAGGTCCGAAGTGAAGCGCTAACCTGAAATGATAATAATCAGGAATATTGCTGAGCGCGGTTATGCTTTTAAACTTCTGCTCTTCAAATATAACCCTATCCCGAAAATAATCTGTTTTTGTCATTTTCCGCACCTTATTTAATTGTTTGATCCTGCCAAACCCCTGATTCACCGAAAAGGCGGGGACTTTTGGCAATCTCTTCTTAGTTTAGCGTTTAACAGGAGCTGAACGATGACCAGATCCATTGTGTATGACAGAAAACTTTGAGCCGAAATATGAAGACCTTTCCACAAAAGAGTGGATTGTCACCAACGGCATAGGCGGATACGCCTCCTCCACTATTATTGGCGCAAACACCCGCAGGTACCACGGTTTACTGGTTGCTTCCTTAAATCCGCCCACCGAAAGAATTGTGGTGGTTTCAAAAATAGAAGAAACAATTTATTACGAAGGTCAGAACCATGACCTCTCAACAAACGCATACGCCAACGCCAT
>CAZFCR010000129.1:4933-8754 GCA_964517305.1 uncultured Akkermansia sp. | reverse complement strand
AGGTACAGTATCAGGATTAACATTGATCATAAAAACAATGACTGCACTGCTTTGCGGAGCGATCCTGCTCTGCGATGGATCAATCAGGTTAACATCTGTTCTGCCGTTAAAACTGCTGTTGGCTGTTAAAAGACCTCCTGCAGCCGGACCTGATTTAATGGTGTAACTGGCCGGTGTTTTAATTGTCTTGTTGAAGAGACTGTCTTTTACCACAATGTTTCTGAGCGTGTCGTTGCCACGGTTGTGAACAGTAACAGTGTAGGTCAGATCGTAAGTGTTATTGTCAGCCGGTTGCGATGCGCCCTGTTTGGTAATACCAAAGAAGATATCCGGTGTGAAGCTTATCACTGTTGGGATACTGTTGTTACGCGGATTGCCATCGGCGTCCGGATCAGGATTGATTCCGTCGGTTGAAACATCGTTTACAGCAATGTTGCTGCTGTTAAGCGCTGTTGCGAGAACGGTGTTTGAGAATGGCCCGAAGAAACCGTTTGCAGAAACTTTAACGGTGAATGAGATCGAGTCTTTCTGGCCACCGCCAATGGAACTGTTGCTACCGGTTAATTGTGTCTGCAGAGATCCGTCAAATGAAGGATCCGGGAGCAAGCCACTTCCTGAAGGCACGCTTGGTGATCCGCTGAGCGTGAATGTGCTCGGCAGCGGGAAGGTGGCTGCAAGATTTTCGGTTAACACAAGCGAGGTTAACGTAGCGGGTTCATAGTTCTGTACGACTATTTTATAAGTGACATCGTAAGTGCCATCAGAATTAAGAACCGGAGTTGATACCGATTTGGCAAGTCCTAAAGGTCTCAGTTCACAGTTCACCGGCTCAAGCACAAGCACAAAGTCTTTCTCGCAACCCAGCGAATCAAATATCCGGAGTGTATAAGACACCGAATTGGTTGGATTGGCCAGGTTATTAGTGATGATACCCGAGGCAGGGATGGTGATGGCATTGGTGTAAGTAATGTTGCCAGTATAAGTAGGTCCTGCCACAAGATCAAACTTGTCAAGCGTTCCGAAATTACCGACAAGGATGGTTCCGTCGTTGTTGCTGATGCCTGCGCTGCAGGTAGCAGGTGAAATGCTGGCTGTAATCATTACTTCGGTGTGACTGCCCACGCTGATCACTGCGCTGTTGGTACACATGCTGGTGAGGTCTGTAACAATTATGGTCTAGTCGCCACTTGCGGTCACGGCAGCGGTTTGTGTTGTTGCAGTGAACGCTGAAGGACCGGTCCACGCATAACCAGGGTTAGTAGTGGTGTGAACCGCGGTAACCGATACAGTGCTGTTGGCACAGGTGATACTGCCGGAAACCGTAGCAGTAACAGAAGGAATCGAGTTATCGGTTGGTACATCCACGGTAACTGAGATGGCGCATCCGGTATTATTGTCGGTTACACTCAGGGTGTAAACACCCCAGGCAGTTACGCCGCCTGGGTTCTGAGCCGATGAGGTGAACGAAGAAGGCCCGCTCCAGCTGTAACTTACATTTGTATCGGTTGAAGCACCAAAGAGATCAACAGATGGTGTTGCACAGGTAATGGCACCGCTTACACTTGCTGTTACATTCGCGGGCAGAGGGTTTACTGATACGGTCACCGACGTGCTGTCGATACAGATACCGCCATTGTCACCAATCAGCGTGTAAGTTGTGCTGCTGAGAGGCGAAACAATGTTTACAGATCCTGAGGCGGCTCCCGGCAACCAGGTATAGTTGGTGGCTCCGCTGGCGGTGAGTGTTTCTGATGTGCCTGCGCAAATGGTGCTGCTGAGCGGAAGAACACTTACAGTTGGAAGAGGCACAACAAGAATCTGAATACTGCTCACGCCGATACAACCAATGGCATCGGTACCCGATACCGTGTAGTTGCTTGTTGTAAGTGGTGTATCGCTTATAGTTGTTGTGTTGGCACCAGATGGTAACCAGGTGAAGGTGGCAGCGCCCATAACCGTAAGTGTTACAGTTGACCCTTCACACAGCACTGTTGAGCTTGGAGTAATCGAAAGCACCGGATTCGGATTCACCGATACCGAAACGTTAGCGGTGTTGCTGCATCCGTTGGCATCTTCACCCGTTACTGTATAGGTCAGTGATACGGTTGGATTGTCGGTCACACTGGCGCCAATGCTTCCCATCGGTGTCCAGGTGTAATTAACACCGCCGGTGGCGGATAAGCTAACGAGATTACCTTCACACACACTTGTTGGCGTGATCGCCGCCGAAATTACGGGCAGAGGGTTGATGCCAATAGAGATGGTGGCGCTGCTGCTGCAGGCACCGTTATCACCAGTCACTGTGTAGGTGGTTGGTGAGGCCGGATTGACCGCAATAGTTGCACCCACAATTGTGCCCGGCTCCCAGGTATAGGTTGCGGCGCCGCTGGCGGTCAATGTGGCTTGCGCTCCTGTACAAACCGCTGTGGCGGATGATACTGCCGTGATGGTTGGGATCGGGAGCACATTAAGTGTCAGGTTCGTACTGGCTGGACAGCCGTTGGCTGCAACACCGTCAATGGTATAAACTGTTGTTGCTGATGGCGCATCACTCACGCTTGAACCAGTAACAGCAAGAGGGAGCCAGGTGTATGAGCTCGCGCCGCTCGCTGTAAGTGTTGCAGTAGCTCCGGCACAGATAGAAGTCGGATTGGCCACCGCGGTAATGGTTGGCAGTGGCAGGGCAGTGATGGTGATCACGTCAGAGGCGGTACAGCCTGAGTTTTCGCCGTCTACTGTGTAAGAGGTAGTGCTCGTTACAGTTACAGTTACCAATGAGCCAATTTGTGGCCCGGGATTCCAGGTATAGCTGCTTGCGCCTGAGGCACTCAGTGCTGTTGTAAAGCCTTCACACACCGTCATGCTTGAAGCGCTGGCCACAACCGTTGGCGTGGCGCTCACAACAAGAACAAAAGTTTCAGTATTGGTACAGCCAAATCCATTGGAACCGGTTAATGTATAGGTTGTTGTTACCGGAGGATTGACTGCAAGGGTAGCACTTGTTGAACCGCCTGGTGTCCAGGTGTAGGCAAGTGTACCAGACCCTGTAAGAGTGGCGCTGCCGCCGCTGCACAAGGTGTTACTGCTGCTGCTGATGGTAAGCGATGGAACACTGTTTACACTCACGATCACCGTTTGCGATGCAAGACATCCCGCGGCACTTTCGCCGGTAACGATATATGGTGTGTTAACTGAAGGTGTTACAGTAACAATGCTGCCGTTCAAAGAACCCGGCTGCCAGGTATAGGTGTTGGCACCGCTGGCTGTGAGCGTGCTCGATGAACCGTTACAAATGGAAGCAGGCGAAGCTGATGCAGAAATAGTTGGTGTTGGATTTACAACTATGGTTGTTGTAACCGCACTTGTACAACTGCCAGATGATCCTGTAATTGTATACACAGTGGTGCTTGAAGGGTTAACAGAAACGTTGCTGCCTGTAATGGCTCCCGGCATTATTGTGTAAGAAGACGCGCCTGAAGAAATGATGCTGGCCGACTGACCCGAGCAGATAGTTCCTGGCGAACCTGAAACAGAAAGTGTCGGATTTGGATTTACAGTTACCAGGATTGCTGTACTCGACGTACATCCAAATAAATTTTCACCGGTAACAGTATAGTTGGTGCTCGATACCGGACAGTCGCTGATGGTTGCTCCCGTGAAAGCGCCGCCATTCCATGTGTAGGTATTAGCTCCGGACGCTGTCAAAGTTGAGCAATCGCCCTGGCAAAGGATATTAGGAGAGGCAGCCAGTGTGAGCGATGGAAGAGGATTTACGATCACACTCACCGTTCTTGTTCCTGCACAACCGGCGGTATTACCGG
>CAZFCR010000129.1:0-4833 GCA_964517305.1 uncultured Akkermansia sp. | reverse complement strand
TGGTGGCACCTGTTGCAGAGAGCACAGCACTTGCGCCCGCACACACAGCGGTAGGCGAAGAAGAGGCAGTTACTGTTGGGTTAGAGATCACGGTAACCGTTGTAGCCCGCGTGGCCGTGCAGGTTCCGTTGCTGCCGGTTACAGTGTATACTGTGGTAACAATAGGATTAACGGTCCGGGTATTCGTTAAAATACCACCGGGCATCCAGGTATAAGAAGATGCGCCCGAGGCCGTCATGGTAATCGAACTGCCCACGCATAAACTTGGTGAGGCCGGAAGAATGGTGATTGTTGGCACCGGAGCTACCAGTTTGTTGATGGTGTAAGTAGAACGACAACCGTTGGAATTAACTCCCGTTACTGAATAGATGGTGCTGACAGTTGGTGTTACCACAAACGGATTGGAATTTGAATTGCCGGGATTCCAGGTAAAGCCAACCGCTGTTGGTGCCAGTGCATTAAGACTTGTTGTGGCACCGGGACAGCTGATTGTAGGTGTTGCGGTAATGGTCATGCTGGGTCCGGGATCTACAAAAACAGTCACTGTTGCGGAAGAAGTACAGCTTCCCGCCGCTCCCACCACGGTATATACAGTAGTGACCGAAGGTGTAACTATTACAATTCCACCTATCTGATTGGAAGGTGTCCAGGTATAATTGGAGCCAATGGCCCCTGTGGCAAACAAAGTTACAGGATCACCAATACAAACGCTGCCTGTGGCCGGAAATTTGGCAACGAGCAGTGTGGGTGTCGAGTTCACCTGAATCTGCACACTGGCAGTGCCCTGGCAGCCCGCGGTGGTCGTACCGACGACGGTGTACGTGGTGTTGGATGCCGGTGCAACGGTAACTGAGCTCCCTGAAAGATTTCCCGGGTTCCATACATAACTGCTCGCACCATTGGCTGTTAAGGTTGCGGATTGTCCCCCCGAACAAACGCCGGTACTCGTAGCCACAACAGACACATTGGGGTTGGGCGTGACGACGACTTCCGTTGTGAACGTGCCTATACAGGTACCTGTTTGGGCCGTGACAGTATATACAGTTGTTGAAGTAGGACTGACGACGATAGACGCGCCGACCTGTCCGGTGCTCCATGTATAGTTACTTGCGCCTGAGGCGGTAAGGGTTGAGTTGGTTGCTGTTCCGGCAGCACAGATAGTTCCAGGGGAAGCTGCAACGGTGGTAGGCGGCACAAATGACAAACTGATGATTTTCTGCATCGGGGGATTACAGATCCCGGTAGGACTCATGTTCAGCGTGTAGTTTCCGGGCACACTGGTAGCAATGGTGGAGTTGGAATTATTGGATATACCGCTTCCCGGAGGACCAAACCAGGCATACGGATTTAGTCCCGAAGGCGCGGTGAGTGTTGCTGTAGTGCCGCAGGGAACCTGGGGATAAACACTGGCGGTAGGCATGGAAATGACCGTGGCATTGTTCACGGTTAAATTCATGGTATTACAGTTTGAATCAAAATAAGAATAACCAAAATGACCAGTGAGAGAACAGTGAGCAACCAGCACTTCCACTGTGACGTTCTGCGCCATATAAGGAGTAAGGTCAATTGAAAACTTCTGCCATCCATTGCTTGTTTGTACGGTAGTACCACCGGCTATTACAGGTACCCACGAAAGCGGACCAATCCCGGCGCAACCACCAAAACCTGAGGAAGGAGCTACAATGCTGAAATTAGGACAGGACTGAAGTGTTCCAGTAAAATTCCTGATCCGTACCGCCATGTAAGGTGTTTCAGTACAGTTGTGACTCGCGGCATTTTCCATCACTGCCCAATAAGCAAAATCATACAGGTAATTGGTCATGGTTACACTAAATGTTTGTTGTAACCTGATTACTTTGGCGTCGCCTATAACATTGTTATTGATTCGCGCAACGAGCGAGCCGCCGAGCGGAGAATTGGGGATAGAACCCACATAAGGGTCAACAAACGGAGTAGCAACAATCGACAGTTGCGGTCCGGCTACGACGTTGGCTGTAAAAGTAGGATAAACCTGAGAACTGTTATTTCTTCCCCGCATGGCTGTCCAGCCATTAAAATTGTTCGCTTCAAAACCTTCGTTAACACAAGGCGCAGCGTTGATCATGTTGCCGCCACCAATTTGTTTCAGACCAAATCCTGGGGGAATCAACGATCCTGCCACACTTTCCTGCTCAACGAGATTGTATTTGAGCATGATAAAAGCACGCTTTTGATTTTCCATGTAGCTCTTGTAAGCACTGCCGAACAGTCCTTCGCTGAGGGCCGCCTGCTGATGCCTTTGCTCATCGAAACCCGAAAGAGAATCGCTCGAAAAAATCGCTTTAAAATTGTTGTTCTGAGAATACCCCGGAACGTTACAAATTGTTAAGAGAAAAATTACTGGAATTAGTAAATGTCTGAAACTCATAGCCTAATAAATAGAATGCTAACTTATTAAAAATTTTTGAACAATTTTTAACGAACAGGTGAGGTGATTTTCCCGGTTTTGTAAATAAATGATTTGCAGCACATTAAAACTTTTTTAAAAAACGCAACCTTTTTAAAACCTGACTTCCAGGCTTAAGACAAGCTTAGAAAGGGTTTGACCGTTGACGCGCACAGAAAAATTCGCCGCGCCGCGTTACAGCGTTCATTTTAAAACCTGATGCTTATTGATTAACTTTGAAGGTTTATGCCGGAAAACACAATCACACTTTTGCCAGACCACGTTGCCAACCAGATTGCTGCGGGCGAAGTGGTGCAAAGGCCGGCCAGTGTGGTAAAAGAACTGCTCGAAAATGCAATCGATGCCGGAGCGACACACATTCGTTTGATTGTGAAGGACGCCGGAAAGACACTTGTTCAGGTAATTGACAACGGCAAGGGCATGAACCCTTTTGATGCGCGCATGTGTTTTGAGCGGCACGCCACTTCCAAAATTTCGGTTGCAGATGATCTGTTTACGTTGACTACCAAAGGTTTCAGGGGAGAGGCGCTCGCAAGTATCGCGGCCATAGCGCAGGTTGAACTCAAAACAAAAAAGTCGGAAGATGTAGTAGGTCAGCACATTGTGATAGAAGGCGGCAAATTTATTTCGCAGGAGGAGTGTCAGTGCGCCACCGGGACAAGCTTTACAGTAAAGAACCTGTTCTTTAATATTCCCGCCCGCCGCAATTTCCTGAAGAGCGATCAGATTGAACAAAAACACATCATCGACGAGATCGAAAGGCTTGCCATCCCGCATACCAATGTTCATTTTATTTTCCAAAGCAACGGCAACGAGGTACTCAACCTGCCACCGGGCAATCTCATGCAACGGATAAAAAGCCTGCTCGGAAGTTATATTCAGAAAGAGCTGGTGCACATCAGCGAAGACACCTCATTCGTAAAAATATCCGGCTACGTAAGTCTTCCCTCCGCGGCAGTCAAAACAAAAAAAGAACAGTACTTTTTTGTGAACAACCGTTTTGTTCGGAACCCCTTCCTGAATCACGCCATTTACGAAGCATACAAAGAGCTCATCAGTTTTCAATCGCATCCAAGATATTTTATCTTTCTTGAACTGGATCCGAAACACATCGATATCAATATTCATCCTACTAAAACCGAGGTAAAGTTTACGGATGATAAAACCGTTTACATGCTGCTCACAAGTGCCATCAAAAGGGCGCTGGGGAAAGCCAATGCAGGACCTTCGCTCGATTTTGACACAGAGGCGAGTCTCACTCAGGCCCCTGTAACCGGAAGAACTTACCAGGCACCTCAGGTTTCGTACAATGCCAGTTACAACCCGTTCAACAGCAGCCAGAGTGGCGGCGATTCCGGCCTGCAAAAGGTCAGCAAACAACACTGGGAGACTTTATTCGAAGGATTTAAAGCAACGCCTGAAGCCGGAAATGAAGCGGCTCCGCAGCAACAGGTGATCGAAAGCCTGAAAAAAGAGGCAGTGCATTTTAATGTTTTTCAGCTTAACAATAAATACCTGGTTACTGCTTATAATCAGAATGTGCTGATCGTTGATCAGCAGAGGGCACATGAAAGAATTGTGTACGAACATTACATGAACTCTCTTTCTGAGCGGCAACTGAGCTCTCAGCAATTGCTTTTTCCGGAGCAGATAGAACTCAGTGCCGGCGACTTTTCGCTTGTAAAAGGTTTATTGGATGAATTTAAACTGCTTGGTTTTGATCTCGAGGTGTTTGGCAAAAACAGCATTGTGGTAAATGGCACACCGCCCGATATGCAGGATTTTAATATTGTTCAGACCATTGAGGGCATTATCGAAACCTATAAACTCAATACCATCGACGCCAAAGTGGAAAAACGCGACAACCTTTGCCGGGCCATCGCAAAAAACATCAGTATCAAGTATGGCAAGTCGCTTGAGGAAGAAGAAATGGAATTGTTATTGAATACGCTGCTGCAATGTGAGAATCCTCTTTACACAGCTTCGGGCAAAGTGGTAATGATGGATGTGGATTACGGTGACATAGAAAGATTTTTCAGAAAATGAACTTTAACAACAATCAATACAGACCAAGTGGTTTCGGATATCTGCCGGTGGTAACAAAAAACATCATCATCATCAATGTGATTTTTTTTATCGCTACGCAGTTGCTGGCTTCGCGGGGTATCAGTCTTGTGGATTTTTTCGGACTCCATTATCACCTCGCTTCAGAGTTTAAACCGCATCAGTTCATTACCTATATTTTTATGCACGGTAACCTCGGGCATATTTTCTTTAACATGTTCGGTGTGTTTATTTTCGGTCAGGTACTCGAGCAGGTGTGGGGACCCAAACGTTATCTCATTTTTTACCTGCTCACCGGTCTGGGAGCAGCGCTTGTTCAGTAC
>CAZFCR010000128.1:0-8776 GCA_964517305.1 uncultured Akkermansia sp. | reverse complement strand
CCAGCGGCAAACCGCCATGGGCCTTCTCATGTTGCGTCCGCGCCAGGCCGACGACGGTGAACAGCACGGCCTCGCCGCCCGAAACACGGGCTTTTGTCAATAACTGTATCAGTGTATTGAGTCCGCTGCTGTTCATGTATATGAGCTTTTCAAGATCAATGGCCCATTTGTTGCAGCCATCCTTCGCCAACTCATCTACTTTTTCGAGAAGCGATATCGCCTGACCTTTTTCGATGAGATTGCCGCTTAAGCTGATGACCGCGTAAGCACCGTGATTTGAAATTGTAAAATCAAAAACCATAATTTACTTTTTATAATGTTGGCAATGCCCGTTGTCGCCCAACTGCCGGCACTTCGCGAAAAAATTGAGTGAGTGGTGTAAAACCCTGAAATTGAGAACATCTTCTGCCGTACGCTGGATCTGCATGATGCGTGGGTCACAGAACTCAAACACTTTTTCACAGTCGGTGCAGATGAGGTGATCGTGCTGCCGGTATTTATAAGCCTTTTCAAACTGCGCCATGTTTTTACCGAACTGGTGTTTGATCACCAAACCCGCGTCCAGCAAAATCTCGATGTTGTTGTACAGGGTAGCACGGCTCACCCTGTATTTTTTGTTTTTCATCATCAGATACAGCTGTTCGATATCAAAATGACCCTCATGCGAGTAAATTTCGTTCAAAATGGCAAAACGTTCGGAGGTTTTCCGGTGTTTGTTCACCTCCAGGTACTCAGTTAAAATTTTATTTACAGCGTCCTTCGTCTCCTGGTTCACGATTCTAAATTAGATATTATTTAAATCGGATACAAATAAAAAAACGGGTGTTCAGGCCATTTTACCTATTTTTACAGGCTATGCAACACGGCATCTGCACACTCAGCATTGTTCCCGCGCGCAAAGAGCCATCGGGCGCGAGCGAAATGGTGACCCAGCTTCTTTTTGGCGAAGCCTATACCGTTGAAGAAAATACCGGCGACTGGCTGAGGATTAAAACCGCGACCGACGATTATGTATGCTGGATCAGTGCCAAACAACACAGTCCGCTTTCAGATGCGGCTTTTAAAGCCCTGAAAAAAGAAAGACCGGTCTGTACTTCTGAACTGGTAAGTCTTATCCAGCAGGGCGAACGCAATTTTCCCCTCACGATTGGTGCCACCCTTCCCTTTTTTAAAGAACAGCAGAGCAGGCTGGATGCCTTCTCTTTTAAGTTTGAGGGACAAACAGTTTTTTGTGATGAGAAAAAAACAGCAAGCGAGATTCTCGACACCGCTTTTTTATTTCTGAACGCACCTTACCTCTGGGGTGGCAGAAGTCCTTTTGGCATCGACTGCAGCGGCTTTACCCAGCTGGTTTTTAAACTCAACGGCTACCGCCTGCCCCGCGATGCTTATCAGCAAGTTGAATCAGGACATCCTTTGAGTTTTGTTGAAGAGGCCGAAGCCGGTGACCTCGCTTTTTTTGACAATGAAGAAGGCCGGATCGTTCACGTGGGCATCCTGCTGAACCACGAACAGATCATTCACGCCAGTGGCTGCGTAAGGATTGACAAACTTGATCACTACGGCATTTACAACCACGATAAAAAAGGATATTCGCATACGCTGCGGGTGATCAAAAGAATTTTATAAAGCCTTTTCGTTTATTCGTACAATGTTTAGAATTTACAAATGGCGCTCCTGATCAAAAAATCCCGCTTACCCGGTACAGGCAAAGGACTGTTCACTACCAAAGCCATCCGCAAAGACAGCAAGATCATTGAATACCGGGGTGAGATCATCGGTTATAACGAATACCGCCGCCGCGAACGCCGGGAAGAAGACCACTATCTTTTTTACCTGCGGAAAGACCTGAGCATTGATGCCCTGCACACACCGCAATACAAAGCCCGTTATGCCAACGATGCGGCAGGCATCACCCGCGTAAAAGGCATTAAAAACAATGCAGATTACATCATCTTCGGCGATAAATGTTTTATTGTGGCCTCACGCGACATTAAAGCCGGAGAAGAAATTTTTGTGAATTATACCAAACCTTACTGGGACCACATGCGCAAACGGATGAAGAAAAAACAGAAAACCTCTTCATAAGGCGAGTTCTTCTGTTGTTCTCAGGAGTTCAGGATTTCCAGCTGACGGACAAAGATCTGTATTAAAAAAAGTTCCCGCGTTTTGCGTCTGTTGTCTGCAATCGTTGACCACCAAAGCCGCCACGGTCAGCATGTTGTTCAACTCGTATGCCTCCAAACTGTAACCCTCATTTTTAAAAGCTGCCTCTGTTTTCAGTTTTAACTGTTCTATCGCGCTTGCGGCATGTTTCAGTTTTACGTCAGAAGTGGTCACGGAAATATTATCCGTCATTATTTTTTTTAATTCCAGGATAAAATCCAGCACCTGAACATTTGCTTGGGTCTGTACGACCGTATGTTTTTCGCGCTTCACCCGCACACCAAAACGGATCTTGTTCAGACGTCGTGACGCATGCACAAAACTACGGTGCGAAAACACCAGGGCCTCCAGCAATGAATTAGACGCGAGCCGGTTGGCACCGTGCAGTCCTGTGTGCGCGCATTCTCCGCCCGCGTAAAGATTTTTAACCGATGTGGCGCCGCTGTGATCGGTATGGATGCCCCCGCAACAATAATGCGCTGCGGGCGTCACAGGAATCATGGCTATTGAAGGATCAATGCCCATGCCCATGCATTTGGTATAAATAACAGGAAACCGCAGTTGAAATACTTTTTTCGGGATCTCCCGGCAATCCAGAGAAACATAAGGTAGTTCTTGTTTACTGATCTCGTTCCTGATGGCGCGTGAAACAACGTCGCGGGTGGCGAGTTCTTTTTTCGGGTCGTAATCTTTCATAAACAAAATGCCCGCTTCGTTTCTCAGCAAAGCCCCCTGACCTCTTACCGCTTCTGAAATAAGGAAGCCCGTGGGTTTGTCTTTTTCATAAAGCGCGGTGGGATGGAACTGGATAAAAGCCATGTTTCTGATCCTTGCTCCTGCTCTGTGCGCCATGGCAATGCCGTCGCCGGTAGCGATCCTCGGATTGGTGGTATGTTCAAACACCTGTCCCATGCCGCCGGTGGCAAGAAAAGTGATCCCCGCAAGGATCTCAATTGTTTTACCCTGTTTCGGCGAAAATACCAGCGCACCTTCGCAGCGTGTTTTTCCGGGTGAAATGATCAGCTCAAGCGCAAAAGTATTTTTTAAGAACCTGATGTTTTTGTATTTCCTTGCTTCGGCCAGCAGTTTCCGTTCTATCTCAAGGCCTGTAAAGTCGCCCCGGTGAAGGATCCTGCGTGTTTTGTGTCCGCCTTCACGGATCAGGTCATATTCCCTGTTGCGGGTTCTGTCGAATTTGATTCCCCAGTGCTCCAGTTCTTTTAATCGCGCACGTGCCTCATTCACCACGATGCTTACCACC
This sequence comes from uncultured Akkermansia sp., assembly GCA_964517305.1. Lineage (GTDB taxonomy): Bacteria > Bacteroidota > Bacteroidia > B-17B0 > Aurantibacillaceae > Aurantibacillus. Next base: position 5,349 of record CAZFCR010000128.1, on the reverse strand, counting down.
TTCGGGTCACAATAACCGCCGCCTGCCGCAAGGGTATCGCTGATATGATCCGCTATATCGGATTTATCCATTGCGATGGCTATTCCGCCCTGGGCATACCGCGTATTTGTTTCTTTTGGAATGGATTTGCAAACAATGACCACACCGACTTCGGGAGAAGAGACAGCGGCTTTGATCGCAAAATTTAATCCTGCAATACCAGAACCTATCACAAGGTAATCGGTCTTCATGGCCTGACAGGATTGGCGGCGATGCCCCTGCTGATCTCCAGCATCCTGTTCAGAGGCTGGATGGCTTCCCTGATCAGATCGTCTGCAAGTTTAATTTCAGGTGTTTCATTTTTTAAACACAGATACAATTTTTCAAGCGTGTTTAATTTCATGTAGCGGCATTCGCTGCAGGCACAGGTATTATTTTCTTTGGCCGGGGCCGGGATCAGTGTTTTTCCAGGCGCCTCTTTGCGCATCTGGTGCAGGATGCCGGCCTCGGTGGCAATGATGTATTCTGAGCCAGCGTCATTTTTAATATGATTGATCATGGCCGTTGTTGACCCGATAAAATCCGCCCGGTCAAGCAGCCAGGGTTCAGATTCAGGATGCACGATCAGTCTGGCCAGCGGATGTGTTTTCTGAAGTGCCGAGATCTTTGCATTCGAAAAAGCTTCGTGTACTTCACAGGCACCGTCCCAAAGCACCAGTTTGCGACCGGTTTTTTGAATAAGATACAATCCCAGGTTTTTATCCGGCGCAAAAATAACAGGTTGTTCCGCGGGAATGGATTCAATGATCTTTACAGCATTCGCCGAGGTGCAGATCACATCGCTCATGGCTTTGATCTCGGCACTGCAGTTGATATAACTTACTACGGTATGTCCGGGATGTTGTTTCAGGAAACGCTCGAAATCCGCAGGCGGACAGGAATCAGCTAGAGAACAGCCTGCAAGCAGATCCGGCAACAAAACTTTTTTACGGGGATTCAGAATTTTGGCGGTCTCCGCCATAAAATGCACACCTGCAAATACAATGATATCGGCATCGGTGGCAGCCGCTTTTTCAGATAAACCCAGACTGTCACCAATAAAATCAGCCACATCCTGGATCTCCGGTTCCTGGTAATAATGCGCGAGCAGGATCGCGTTCTTCTGTTTTTTGAGAGAAAGAATTTCTTTCTTTAAATCAGTTGTCTGTTGCGTGTTCAAGGTCATTTTCGCTGCCTAAAATTAGCAGCGTTAAAACCATGGTGAAATGAGCAATGTTATGAAGTGAACTGACTTAGATCATGTTTTTTTCAGTACACATTGTTTGTTACAGATCAATCGTCCAGCCCTTTTCCTGCAAGGATGATCGGTATGAATTTTTTTACCCTCGTATAACGCGTGGCCGACTGTTTAGCCTGCGAAAAATAAAGCAGGTATGCGCGCTGTCGGCCCGGAGTCAAGGATTCAAATGCTTTTTGAAGACCTTTGGTTCCCTGGAGCGCTTCCTTAAATTCATCAGGCATGTCAAACTCTCTGGTTGTTTTGAGTGGCATTTTTACACCAGACTCCTCTACCCTAATGGCTTCACCAACATAAGCCTTTACCTTTTTACGTAGTTTTTGTATTTCGTTTAAACCGGTGAACCGGATCTGTCTTGCCGCCTGAACATTTTTTGTTTGCTGTACCAGCAGACCAGCCCGATCGTTCATGATGGCACCTTTAAAAAACAACAGTGCACAATAATCTTTAAATACGTGAATCAGAACAATGTTTTTTCCATCCAGCGTGTAACACGGTGCTCCCCATTTTAATTCCTCGCTCAGACCTGTTTCCAAAACAATTTCACGCAATGACTCAATGGCCTCGCGCCACTTACCGGCCTTATCAAAATAAAAATTGACTTTTGTGTTCATGTAATACCTTAAAAATTAAACCCGCAATGATCCGCGGAAACCACGCGCAGCGTAATACGACTCCGCGCCGTTGTGATAAACAAACACATGATCATACCTGCAATCACCAAACAAAGCGCCGCCCAATTTTCTGATGGCCGGTGGCGTGATGATCCAGCTGGAAGTTTTGGTATCAAATTTTCCCAGCTTCTGAAGATCACGGTATTGTTCTTCCGTCAGCATGTCGATGCCCATTTCCTCAGCCATGGCCATGGCACTGCCTGCCGGTTTGTTTTGTTTGCGCGATTCAAGCGCTTCCTGGTCATAACAAATGCTTCTGCGTTCTTTGGGCGATTCTGCCGAACAGTCATAAAAAATATATTCCCCGCTTTTTTTATCACAAGCTACCACATCGGGCTCGCCACCGGTTTCTTCCATCCTGAAGAGGGAAACCAGTTTTGCATCGTGTTTTTCAAGTCTGGCGCGTACATCGGCCCATTCAATGCCTTTGTGGCGTTTTGTATGTTTTTCGAAACGGCTGGCCAGAGTATTCAGCAGTTCTTCCCGCTGGGCACTCGTTAATTTGTTTTTGTTTTTCATGTTGTTTCTTTTATCGGGTGATCACATTTAATTTTCTTTCCCCGGGCCTGAAATACCAGGACACCAATGTAAGGATGATGAGCAACAAAGGTGGGAAAAATTCTCCTGCATGGCTCTGCATGGCCAGATGCGAATAAAGCGCGCCCACCATTGTGAAAATAAAACCGGCATAAGCCCACTCTTTGAGCAAAGGCGTTTTTGGAATTAAAATGGCAATGACGCCTAATAATTTGGAAACACCAAGAATGGTAAGGAAATACAGGGGATAACCCAGGTTCAGTATCACCTCAGTTTCTTCTTTCACCCGGATCAACTGCACCAGCCCGGTTGACAGCATGCCGAGTGATAACCACACAGTGGCTACCCAATAAATGATCTTGTCTCTTTTTTTCATTGTATTTATATTTTAGAATTAAAAATTTCCTGTAAACGGTTGTGCCCCATGTTAAGGCCAAACTCAAAAGGCAATTGTAACATCCGGTCGCGCAGCTCACCCGAACGAAAAACGATGTGCATGTTCAGACGGCTTCTTTCTTCATCCAGCTTTGTAAATTCAATAAATTCGAGCTGTGGTCCGAAGCCCGAGTTCTCCATTTCAAAGGTGCGAACTATCTTTTGATCAGGAACAACATCGTGAATGCTGCCATGCGCTTTAAATACCACGTTGCCTTTGGCGTCACTGGTTTCAAAACTCCAGGCGCCATGTTTTTTATTTTCGAGCTTCAGTACTTTTGTACCCATCCACTGTTCAACAAATTCCGCTTCCGCGTATGCTTTAAAAAGAAGATCAACCGGAAGATCAAATTCGCGTGTAATGAGCAGGTCGTGTTGTCCGGACCCTGCCTCTACTTTGGTTTTTTTCTGCATCGTTTCTATTTTTTGGATTTATATTTTTTCATAACCGATTCCAGTTTATTAAAACGCTCTTCCCATTTATTACGGAAAGGCTCGAGGAAGTCGGCGATCGTTTTCATTTTTTTTGCGTTCAGGTGATAATATATTTCCCGGCCGTTTTGTTCCTGGCTCAGCAGCTCGCACTCTGTGAGGATCTGCAGGTGTTTTGAAACAGTGGGCCGGGCTGTATCAAAATTGGCGGCGATGGCACCTGCCGTCATGGCCTGCGTGGCCAGCAGGGTAAGAATGGCTCGGCGGGTGGGATCGGCAATGGCCTGAAAAACATCTCTTCTTAAATTCATTTTGAAGCTATTTGACTACAAATATAAGCGTAGTTATTCGACTACGCAAATACGGCAGACATCATTTGAACTTCTTTTGTTCCGAAGTGAAAAAAAATATTTGTTTTATTAATTTAGCCCGACAAAAGACTGTGCCGGCAAAAAAAACCGAACCAGAGAACCTGGCTCTCTATACCGCTCTCATGAGTACTCTCCCGGACACTGAGATCAAAGGCGCAACCATGCCTTATACATCGATGAATGGCAACATGTACTCCTTTCTGAAAGACGGTCTGGTAGGGCTTCGGCTGCCAACTGCCATCAGGGAGGAGTTTATTAAAAAGTATAAATCGCACTTATTTGAAGCCCACGGTACCGTGATGAAAGAATACGTGACCATTCAACCCGAACTTTTAAAAAAGAAAAAAGACCTGTTGCCCTACCTTAAGGAAAGCCATGCGTATGCTCAATCTTTAAAAACAAAGCCCACGAAGAAAAAGTGAGGGAAGGGTTGTTTTGTTAGTTTGCGGGCATAAAGTGTCGCACCAGTCCTTTCATTCGTGATTACTTAAATTTATCCGGCACAAAAAAGTTGGATTAAAATGTCTGAAAAAACATCTAAATTAGCGGCATACACCGATAAAAGAACTTTATGCCGTTAAAGCCACCTCTCCTGATTTTGCTTTTTCTTGTATTTTTCTCAACTGGAATAAGCCAATGCGACCAGTTTGGAAACTATCCTCCGATTGCGCCACCAAACAACAGTAGCTGGGGCCAAAATTTTCTCATGGGCTCATTGCATACACTTTCAAATGCAGCATATATAACTGGATTAGGAATAAAGGGCCCTACAACGACAATTAATGTTCGTATGGCGGTTTATACAAATAATAATGGAACACCCGGGAGTTTAGTTGCAACTACTAATACTTTTGCCGCTGTTGGGGGCACTGCCACCGCTAATGTCGTCACGCCAACGCTCGTTCCGGCCGGACAGTATTTTATCATGTTCGTTTTTCAATCAATCGTTTTTAGTATCCCGCAGTATACAAATAACCCGGCAAAAACTTTTAAATATATTCCCCATCAATTCAGCTTTTCAGTGCCAAATTCATTTACCAGCGCGATAACTTTCACTGCAAGTGATATAGACGCCTGGGCGGAGATAAACACATTTTCAGTTACACCTTCCTATACAATTTGTGCCGGGAACTCAACAGTTCTTTCTGCAAGTTCAGCAAGCGGACAGGCAAGTTTTACATGGAGTACGGGCCAAAACAGCGCCTCTATCACCGTGAGTCCAAGCGTCACCACAGTGTATACCGTTTCTGCGCTAACGGGCACCTGCATTTCAAGTAAAACGGTTCAGGTGGTTGTTGAGCCTGTTCCGGTAATGTCTATTACCGCCACACCATCCGTTCCCTGTGCCGGTGAATCCGTCACGCTCAATGTTTCCGGCGCCTGGATCTATCTCTGGGATAATGCATCACAGAGCCCATCCATTGTGGTTTCTCCTGCACAAACCACAACTTATTCCGTCATCGGGGCTCTTTTCAGCGGCTGTTTTTCATCGAACAGCATTGTGATAACACCTGTGCAGGTGCCTACACTAACTATCGCGCAGTCATCGGGCACTATTTGCGCTGGCTCACCCCTTAGTTTTACAGCGTCGGGAGCCGGTAGTTATTTATGGAGCAACGGTGCC
>CAZFCR010000127.1:0-8836 GCA_964517305.1 uncultured Akkermansia sp. | reverse complement strand
TAAAGTGTCCGCCTCTACATTCGGCGCCAAAGCCACTGTGGAAGGTCCATTTGTAAAATTGCGGGACGATGGCAATACCAGCGCGTCCTATTTACTATCGGCCAAACATTCTTATCTCCCGCAAACATCAAAATTGCTTTATGGCTATGCCAATCCCAACGGTCTGCCTTTTTATTACACCGATGTTTACGGAAAAGCTTCTATCAACTCTACCGGCGGAAGTAAATTCAGTCTTTTTGGATTCAGCTTTAACGACAAGGTTGATTACAGCAACATTCAGAGTTATGCCTGGCAAAATATAGGCGTAGGGACCAATTTTGTGCTGGTGCCGCAATCATCCAACCTTCTTATCGAAGGTGTTTTCGCGTATTCGCGCTATAACATTGATTTCATCAACCCCAGCCTCGCTACAGATTCAAAAAGCAGCGGTATCAATGGTGTGAACACAGGTTTTACTTTTGTGCGTTTTTTCGGCAAGCAGGAACTCCGTTACGGATTTGAGGGTGTTACCACCAATACCCGCTACGAAGTGCAAAATCCTTTCGGTGCCAGTGTAGCGCTCAATCGCTCTACAATTGATGTAGGCGCTTTTATCAAACACAAGTTTATTGATAAAAATCTGCGTGTGGTATTTGAGCCGAGCTTCAGGGTTCAGTATTACGCAACTGTTGGCGAATTTTCGCCGGAGCCCAGAGCTGCTCTTAAGGTGAACTTCACCAAAAAAATACGTTTCAAGGGTGCCGCGGGGCTTTACAGCCAAACCCTCATGAGCGCCAGCAACGATCGTGATGTAGTGAACCTCTTTTATGGTTTTATAAACGCACCGGAAAATCAGGAGATCTCTAAAACCTATCTTAACAGCAAGGGCCAGGTGCGTGGAGTGAATTCATCCGTTCAAAAAGCTACGCACATGGTGGCGGGATTTGAATTCGATCTTTTTAAATACGTTGACCTGAATATTGAAGTGTACCAGAAATTTTTTAATCAGGTGATCAATGTTAACCGCGACAAGATCTTCGAAGACAATACCAGTAACGCTGCCCGTCCAGACGAAGAGAAAAAGACCTTTGTAATTGAGCAGGGCCGTGCCAGGGGCTTTGACGTTGTTGCCAAATACGACCGCAAACGTTTTTATCTCTGGGCGGTTTATTCTTTGAGTTTCAACGACCGTTGGGTGGGCAACTCACTCACCAACACTGTCCTCAATTATCCTCCGAACTTTGACCGCCGTCATAATCTGAACCTGGTAACCTCTTATACTTTTGGGAAAAAGAAAAACTGGGAGTTCAATGCCCGCTGGAACATGGGCACGGGTTTCCCGTTTACACAAACGCAAGGTTACATCAACCAGTTTACACCACAGGGCAATATCAATTATAACTTCCCAACCGCCAATGGTTATCTCAGTTATATCCCCGCAGAGTTGAACAAGGGCCGGTTACCAGATTTCCACCGTCTTGATATCGGATTTAAATACAAATACATCTGGACCGAAAAAACCACCCTTGAACTTAATTTCGGCGCCACCAACGTTTACAACCGAGACAACATCTTTCAGATTGACAGGTTTACATTTCAAAGGATCGACCAGCTGCCCTTTATGCCTAACGTCAACATCAGCCTCACTTTCTGAGGACAATGAGGGTTGTATTTAATTTGTTTAAATTTGATGTCATACGGATATGGCATTCAAAATATATACTAAAACAGGCGACAAAGGACAAACATCATTGATCGGCGGAACACGCCTGCCCAAACACCACATTCGCATCGAAGCTTATGGAACGGTGGATGAACTCAATTCGCACATCGGACTTGTTCGTGATGTGATCGAAGATAAAACAACAACCAACTTTCTGATCCACATACAGGACCGTCTTTTTACCATGGGTTCGCACCTTGCTGCAGATCCTGCAAAAAATAAAATGCAGCTCCCTGAAATCAGGGAAGACGATGTGGTTAGCCTTGAACAGGCCATTGACCAGATCAACGCCGTGGTGCCCGAAATGAAATCTTTTGTTCTTCCCGGGGGACACACTTCGGTTTCCCATTGCCACATTGCGCGCTGCGTTTGCAGAAGGGCCGAGCGAGCCGTGCTGCGCCTGGCCGAACACGAGCAGGTAGATGACATCCATATAAAATACCTGAACCGATTGTCGGATTATCTTTTTATGCTTTCCCGATGGCTGGTTAAAGAAGTCAATGCGGAGGAGATACCCTGGAAAGCCAAGATGTGATGAAACCTGCCGATATAACAAACAAAATGATGAGTGCTGATTATTTCAGTCAGTGGCTTGGCATCAGGATCCTGTCGGTGGAAAAAGGTTATTGTAAACTGGGCATGACCATCAGAAAAGAAATGCTCAATGGTTTTGGCATTGCGCATGGGGGGATCTCTTATTCGCTCGCCGACAGTGCCCTTGCCTTTGCTTCCAACTCACAGGGCGTGCACAGCCTGAGCATAGAAACCTCGATCTCGCACATCAAAAGCGTTACAGAAGGCACTGAGATCATAGCCGAAGCGCGCTGTGAAAGTGACAGCAATAAACTTGGACATTACCGTGTTACAATATCTTCTGAAAAATATCCCGATACCATCCTGGCCTTGTTTAAAGGCATCGTTTATAAAACTTCGCGTGCCTGGGACTAAACCTTTTGCCGTAACCGCAGTCTAAAAAGAAAAAACCATGAAAAAAATCATCACTTGTCTGCCACTGGTTTTGTTACTTTTATTTTCACAACAACTCGGGGCGCAACGCGGTCATCCGCACAAACACAACAACAAAGGGCGTGGCAGAACCGTTGTGACTAAACGAAGTGTTTACCGGCCCGCAAAAGTAAAAGTGTTTTATCCTGCCTGGCGGCCTCATCACGCTTATCATCGCCGATGGGTATATTTTCCGCGAAGGAATTTTTATTGGGACAACTGGCGCGGACACTATGTGTTCTGGAATGGCAACGTGTGGATCTCACAACCGGCGCCACCTCCGGGAGTTGAAAAAGCAGAACTTGAAAAAGAAAAACACAATGAACTTCCTGAAGCAGATGATGATGTGGATGATGTTTACAAATCAAACAACGATCATCAACAAACGAAACCCAAAAAATAACAATAACAAAATTTTGTTTTATTACTGGATTAAACCCTGTATTTTTATCTCGAATACAGGGTTTAATTTTTATAATGACACAAGCATATCTCATTAATGGTGTACGTACCGCCATCGGAAATTTCGGAGGCACACTTTCAACGGTAAGGACTGATGATCTCGCCGCATTTGTACTGGCTGAACTGATAAAGAAAAATAAAGAATTTGATCCTGCGCTGGTAGGTGATGTTATTTTAGGCTGCGCCAACCAGGCGGGTGAAGACAACCGGAATGTTGCGCGCATGGCTTTGCTGCTTGCAGGGCTGCCAGTTACCGTGCCGGGGCAGACAGTAAACCGTTTATGCGCGAGCGGTTTAAGCGCAGCGATAGATGCCGCAAGAGCGATTCAGTGCGGTGATGAAGACATTATGATTGCAGGAGGCGTTGAAAATATGACCCGGGGTCCGCTGGTGATGAGCAAATCCGCTTCAGCTTTTGGCCGCGACCAGCAGCTATTCGACAGCAGCTTCGGATGGCGTTTTATCAACCCGAAAATGAAAGAAAAGTACGGGGTGGATGCCATGGGCGAAACAGCGGAAAATGTTGCAGAAAAGTACAAGATCAGCCGCGCAGATCAGGATCGTTTTGCATTGTGGAGTCAGCAGAAAGCAGCTAAAGCCAAAACCGCCGGCCGTTTTGAAAAAGAAATTATACCACTATCCATTCCTCAGAAAAAAGGTGAACCTGTTTTATTTGCACATGACGAATTTGCAAAACCAAACACAAGTCTTGAAGGGTTGACCGCGCTAAGAGCCTCATTTAAAAAAGAAGGCACGGTTACAGCCGGCAATTCAAGCGGACTTAACGATGGAGCCGCTGCGCTTCTGTTTGCAGGAGAAAAAGCGGTGAAAGATCATAACTTAAAACCACTGGCGCGGGTTGTATCCAGCGCCGCTGTGGGAGTAGAACCACGAATCATGGGAATTGGACCTGTTGAAGCCGCCAACAAAGCTCTGAAAAAAGCGGGGCTCACGATTAAAGATCTGGATCTCATAGAGCTGAATGAAGCTTTCGCTGCGCAGAGTCTTGCATGTACAAGGGCCTGGGGACTCGACGACCAGGATGAGCGGCTGAACATCAACGGTGGCGCCATATCGCTTGGTCATCCGCTTGGCATGAGTGGCGCAAGGATACTTAATTCTGCTGCCATTGATTTACAGCTCCACAATAAAAAATACGCCCTGGTAACCATGTGCATTGGTGTGGGACAGGGCTACGCCGCCATTATTGAAAGGTGTTGATCAACCAATAAACTAAAACTTCTGACCATGGTACACAATCTGTCCAACCGAAATTCGATCTTTAACCAGTTCCTCGCTGAAATCAGGAACAGTGAAATTCAAAAAGACAGCATGCGATTCAGAAGAAACCTGGAACGTATTGGCGAGATCTTTGCTTACGAGATCAGTAAAGAACTTGAATACCCGACAACTGAAACCACCACACCGCTTGGTGTTGCCGAAACCCTGATGCTGACTGAACAACCGGTGATTGCCACCATTCTGCGCGCTGGCCTTCCCATGCACCAGGGATTTCTCAATTATTTTGATCAGGCTCCGAGCGCTTTTATCAGCGCTCACCGCAAACACCATAAAAACAATACGTTTGAGATCATGCTGGAGTATCTTGCCGGTCCTGAACTGGATGGTAAAACACTGATACTTTGCGATCCCATGCTCGCATCGGGCGCATCCCTCACCATGACTTACAAAGCCCTGCTTGCACACGGCACACCCAAACACACGCACATTGTAACGGCCATCGCCAGTACCGAAGGCATTTCACATTTAAAAGCCAATATGCCTAACAACAATTTTTCACTTTGGTGCGGTGCCATTGATGAAGAGTTAACAGCGCAGGCGTACATTGTACCTGGACTGGGCGATGCGGGAGATCTGGCTTACGGAGAAAAAATATAAGATGTTTAAAATTACCAAAACCGATTACCAGACATCCGGCGTGCTTGGTCAGCTCGTGTCTGATTACCTGGACCGCAAACCTGAATTAAGAAAATTCTATAATGAATACCCGGATATCGCCGGTTTTAAAAATATTCTTGATTCGAATCCCTATACTTCACTCAACCGGGCCGAACTCAGTAAGATTCTTTCAAAACAAGCCCTGCTTGCGAAAAACACAAGTGCTGAAACACGCCACAACATCGCGCTTCTTGGCGACCCAACTACTTTTACTGTTACAACGGGCCACCAGCTTTGCATTTTCACAGGTCCTCTTTATTTTATCATCAAGATATTTTCTACCATTAACCTGGCGGAAGAACTCAAAACAAAATTTCCTGCGCACAACTTTGTTCCTGTGTACTGGATGGCCAGTGAAGACCATGATTTTGAAGAGATCAATCATCTTCATCTGTTCGGAAAAAAAATAAGCTGGGAGAGTTCGCAAACCGGTGCTGTTGGAGACATGCAAACTTCAGGGCTTTCAGAAATGAAAGAAACGCTGAAAGAACTTTTTGGAAATTCGGCGCATGCAGCAGACCTGCTTTCGCTTTTCAGCGAGGCGTATCTTAATCACGGTCGTCTTGCCGATGCCACCCGTTATCTTGTAAACGCGCTTTTCGGAAAATACGGTCTCGTTATTGTTGACGGCAACGACGCTTCATTTAAGATCCAGTTTAAGGAAATATTTAAAAAAGACGTCTTCGATCAGATACCTTTTCAAACAGTAGAAAAAAGCATCGGAGAGTTAAAAACCCTTGGCTATCACGCCCAGGTGAATCCGAGAGAAATCAATTGTTTTTTACTTGCGCCGCAAACCCGCAGCAGGATAGAAAAAAAAGGCGATCATTTTTCTGTTGCCGGAACTGATCACCCGATGAACAGGGATGAGCTTAGGTCACTGATTGAGGACAAGCCCGAAAAAATCAGTCCGAACGTTACCCTGAGGCCCGTTTATCAGCAATACATTCTGCCCAACATAGCCTACACCGGTGGACCCGGCGAACTGGCTTACTGGCTTGAATACAAACACATGTTTGAGACGCTGGCTGTGTTTTTTCCTGTTCTGGTACCAAGGAATTTCTTCACACTTATTGATAAAAATCAATCACAACGCCTCCACAAACTGGGTTTTGAAACCAAAGACATATTTCAGGAGGAAGAGTCCCTGATCCGTGAATTCCAGGTAGCCCGCAACAATGTATTTGAAGCGGAAGAAGAAAAGGAAAAATTAAAAACAGTTTACGATTCTCTCGCCGCAAAAATACAGGAGATCGACAAAACACTTTCTCCCAGTGTTGCAGCGGAACTTCAAAAAAGCATCAACGGCCTGGATGCAATTGCCGGCAAAGTCAACCGGGCGCTTAAACAAAAATCCGAAACCGAACTTAACCAGATCAGAGGCCTGAAACAAAAGCTTTTCCCTGGTGGCGGTCCGCTTGAACGCTCTGAGAACTTCTCTTCCTTTTATTTAAAGTACGGGCCGGGCTTTTTAGATGCTCTTAAAAACAGTTCCGGGCCTCTGGAATTTTCCCAGGTAATCTTAGAAGAAAATTAGAAAAATAACACAGACTTGTTTTTATGATAACGGTTAGCTTACTTAGAGTTAATCCCCCCGCACATGAAAACAACTTTAACCATACTTTTAGTAGCGGTTCGTGCTCTTATTTTTGCACAAACCATCACGCTTACGCAGTCGTTTAACGAGCCAACGGCGGGCGATGTAGACCATGTGTTTAAACTGGATACAAGTGCTTACGCGCAGGGTCTTCCTTTACAAACGGGCAGCGAAGTGGTCTGGAATTTTTCTAAGCTAAAGGCGGGATCTGCTGCCTCCAATCAGTACCTCAGCGCTGCAGGTGGTTCGGTCTCTTTTAATTATACACCGGGCACCATCATGCAGATCAATGCAAGCGGACTATATGACATTTACCTCAAATCCACGCAGGGTCCAAGCCCGCAGACCGAAGTGGTGGGCCTCTCCACAAGTTCACTCAGTCTGACCTTTACCAACTCTGCCGTAATCGAGATATATCCGATGGGTTATAATACCACCTTCACCGATCAGATAGCAGGCACCGTGAGCGGTATGATCTCAGGCACTTTAAAAGGTTACATGTTTACCTGTGTGGATGGATATGGTACGATTCAACTGCCCGATGGAAGCGAACTCAACAATGTGCTGAGGGTAAAAAGTATCCAGACCATTACTTTATCAAGTGGTTTTTTTCCTCTTGGCAATACCAGGCAAACGCTGTACTCTTATTACCATGCGTCTTCAAAATTTCCGGTACTCAGCATCAACTATCAGAAAGTATCGCTCACTGCCAATACGCCCTCTGTACACATCAGCATTACAGGTCAGGCAAAATATTTTGGCATAGTGGGTATTAACGACGCTCCCAATGCAACGCTGATCGACGGTTTGTACCCGAACCCTGCAAACGATCATATTTATATTGACTGTAAAAACAGCCAGGAACTTGCGGTAACCGTATACAACTCTGCCGGCCAGACAGTACTCCAATCAACCACCAACAGGGAAATCGCGGTATCCACCCTGGAGCCCGGTTTGTATCTGCTCGAAGCGCGTGAAGGAACACGAATTTGCCGGAAAAAATTTATCAAATCCTGAAACTCCACATCAAGAGATCGGTTTCCCACAGTCAAAAATACCGGGCCCGGGCCTGAATATTCCCTTTTTATCGATTTAGAAAAATAGCGGTTTTAAATCGCTCTAACTTCATTGTGATTTTTAAACTAACCTAAAAAATAAACAATGAAAACACTCTACGTCACTCTTTTATCGGGCTTTTTAATGGCAACAGCCGGTAAAGCACAAATCACATTACTTAATGTATGGCACGAGCCGCAGGATGGCAACCAGCATGGTGTAAGGTTATACGATTCAACCGGCGCTATCCCTAAAACAACCGGCATGGGTCAGGCCTGGGATTTCTCACAAATGGTGATGCAGTCGACACCCGCCTCTGTTGTTAATTTTATGGCCGCCGCTTCAGTTCCTTCGGCATCCCTTTTCACTGGCGCCACAGTAGTTGGTGATCACGGATCAAATTCTTATTCTTATTATAAAACCAGTGCGTCGCAGCTTGAAATGCTGGGCACCTGGAGCAGTACCGGCACCACCATGTACAGCGATTCGAGAAAAGAAATGATCTGGCCTACCACTTCCGGCACCACGTACACCGACACCTTTGCGGCCACCAAATCTACATCTACCATGACAACTTCTATTACCGGCAGTCTGACCTCACTTGCTTCCGGTTTTGGAATGCTGGAATTGCCGGGCGGTGCCATTTTCGACAGCGTTCTCCAGATCCGCTATGATAAAATGACGATGCTTGGAGATACAGGGGCGGCGCCAAACAACACCACCATGATCAGCACAGTTTATAAATACATCAGCGGCAAACAACGTTTTCCACTTGTAACAGTAACTTACAACAGCTGGAGCGACACGACCAATACCATGATGAAAAATTACATGGTTGAGATCAACTACCTGGTAGCCGTTGGCATCAATGATTACAACTTCGATGCAGGTTTTGCAATTTATCCTAATCCCGCAAAAACCCAGATCAATTTCAGTCTCAGCAATCCGCAGTTTGAACAATGTGAAGTTCACATTTATAACATGACAGGTCAGTAAGTGAAACAGGTGAACCTGGGCAACTCCGCTACCATAGCTGAAAATGTACATATTGAAGG
>CAZFCR010000126.1:0-8846 GCA_964517305.1 uncultured Akkermansia sp. | reverse complement strand
GCAGGCTGATCACCCTTCCCTGTTCAGGCGCGGCATTGATCCGCGTGTTGAGTTTATTCCAGGCGGCATCTACATCAACGTCTGTGGCCTGTGTACCGGAAATGTTCCTGAAAACAGAAGTGCTGAGTTCAAAATACTCCTCGTTCGCGGGATCCTGGCGGCGCCAGCGTTCGAGTTCGTCCATCTCGTCCATACCGGCTTCTCCCGAAATTACTTTCGCGATCAATGCATCTATATGTTCGAAATTGTTGTCCATGTTTAGTTGATCCAGAATAACCAGGCGAGCAATGGCAAATAGTCTTTTAATCTTTCACGCAAAAGACGCAAGGCTTTGCCCATGTGGTTCTCAACGGTTTTTACTGAAATGTTTAATTTCTCAGCGATCTCGTTATACTTTAAAAATTCAAAACGACTCATTCTGAAAACAATGCCGCACTGTTCGGGTAAACTGTCGATGGCGAGATCAATCTGCGCCTGCAGTTCCTTCCCTTCTAGGGCAGCTGTTCCTTTATAAGCCGCGCCGTTCATCATACTCTGATAATCGCTGGCATACACCGCTCTTACCTTTCCGTGTTTTATACGGTTCAGACAATCGTTCTGCACAGCGCGGTATAAATAGGCTTTCAGTGAGACACTGATCTCGAGTGTTTCTCTTTTGTTCCAGATATTGTAAAATACGTTTTGCACTACTTCTTCCGCTTCGTCAGGGTCTTTGATGATAGGCCGGGCGTAATTGCACAGGGGCTGGTAATAACTTCTGAACACCAGCTCAAAAGTTTGTTTGTTACCCTCTTTTATCAATTGCCAGTATTCCGGCTCTTTAACCTGCACTTTGCGAAGAATTTCCGCAAAGATACATTTTCGCCAAAATAATCACCTTTCATTCATTAACAAGACAACAGTAAAGGCACTGTCCCCTACTGAGCAGATAAAAAAATAACAAGGAAGGCGTAAAAGTCTGATTCTTAGTAAGAAAAACAGATTTAATTTTAGTCAGGAAAAATATTCATCCAGATCACCCTGGCCATTTTGTAATTCCACATGGCGCAGAACATCACCGCCGCAAGGGTGATCAAAACAAGATTAGTGGTGGTGATGCCAAACACCATGTAACGCACCACAAGGAATACAATGAGTCCTTCTGCCAGCGCCAAACCGTAACTGAGGTACATGGCGCCACGGAAATAAGAGGGATCGCGGTCGAAGTTGTAACCGCAGGCTTCGCAGGTGTCTTTCATCACAGGTCCTTTAAAAGGAAACCGGGCACGGTGAAACACTTTGGCTTTCCCGCAATTGGGACATTTCAGTTTTAAAACTGCGCCCACTTTTTCGTAAGGCCTTCTGTTCTCCATAATCAAATTTAATACATTCTTCATGCAAGAACAAGGCCAGTCAGGCAGGGCCAGTAAAACTTTTTCAGCATCTCATAAAATAAGGATAATTTTACCGCATGACATTTTTGCAAAGACTTAAGTTCTATGGTTTCGGATTATTTCTCGGGATCCTGATCGTTTACGCCATGTTTGGCACCCGCAGCTGTACCACTCCCAATGAAATGAAAATGCAGGAACTTGCATTTCAACACTTTGAACTCAGCGAAAAAGCCCGCTGCAAACTCAAATGCATGCGAAAAAATGAAGCTCTCCTTAAAATTGAACTCCGTCACTTTGAGGTGAATTATGATGTAAGTACGGTTCGCAAAGAACCCTGCGGCGAGTATTTTATCCAGCCAAAAGCAGAACAGGCCAACAATTACCATTACAAAATCCTGATGCTGGATTGCGATACCATCACACGCATCAACGACATCAGCATCACCAGTCCAAGCATCACCTGCCAGTGTCAATAGCCCCTTTATACACCGACGAACATTTTATGCGCGAGGCCCTGCGGGAAGCGCAGAAAGCCTTTGATGCCGATGAAGTACCCGTGGGCGCGCTTATTGTGGCCGGCGACAGGATCATCGCCCGCGGCCATAATTTGACCGAAACCCTGAACGATGTTACCGCCCACGCCGAAATGCAGTGTATTACCTCCGCCGCTAATACCATTGGCGGGAAATACCTCAGCGAATGCACACTTTTTGTAACGCTGGAGCCCTGTGTGATGTGTGCCGGAGCGCTTGCCTGGAGCCAGATCAGCCGCATCGTTTTTGGCGCCCCTGATACAAAACGCGGATTCACGCTCATCAATAATTCATTGCTGCATCCAAAAACGCAGGTCACTCCCGGCATTCTGGCAGATGAATCCGCCGCCCTTCTTAAACAATTCTTCGCCAGGAAACGCTAGGCGGCCCGAAATTTGATAACTTTAATACCTCAACCTTTCACAACATGAAAACACTTAAAAAAATTCTACTGTTTGTGCTGCCGGCCTTTGTGGCAATGGCCTTTGCTCAGGCACCCGAGGTGCCTCTCAAAACAGTGATCATCAAAGATCCTGTTGCAGCTGATCCACAAAAATATTTCTCAACCATCACCAGCATTACCTTCTGGGTGCATAAAGCCGGAAGCAACGAAGATGTGGAGAAGGCCATGAAGACCTTTAAGGCTGAAAAAAACATCAAAAGCAGCAGTGAGGGCAAGGTAACCGGAGATTATAAAGAATTCAGCCTTGTTCTGAATGCAGCGCAGAACAAATCCTGGTTTGCGGCACTGTTTAAAAAGGCCGGCTTTGGTCACATCAAGATCAACAACAATGGCATCATACCAATTGATAAGCTGTAATTAACTTCAACTTCTTACAAAAGCCGTGTTACTGCGGCTTTTTTTATTTCCCTTCTCAGGCCTTTATGTTATTTTTGCGGCGTTCCGGAAAGGGAACCTTTTTTTAATTTTAGAACATGATACAGGCAGCCGACACTTTATTTGAAAGCGTTCAAAAAGCGTTACAGGAATTATTCAGCATTACCACAGATAACATCAGCTTTCAGAAAACCCGCAAAGAATTTGAAGGCGACCTTACGCTGGTGACCTTCGCGTTTACAAAGGCTGCGGGCAAGGACCCTGAAACACTGGGTCGCGAACTGGGCAATTACCTGTTTATGAACAACGGCAACGTGGCCGGGTACAATGTGGTGAAGGGGTTTCTCAACATTTCACTCAACGACGCGTTCTGGCTCCGCTTTTTTAACGGCGTGAACGAGGAAAAACATTATGGATTAAAAAAAACGAACAGTTCGGGCAAAACCATCATGCTGGAGTATTCTTCGCCGAATACCAACAAACCACTTCACCTGGGACATGTGCGCAATAACCTTCTTGGTTATTCCGTGGCGGAGATCCTGAAAGCCAATGGCCATAAAGTGATCAAAACCAATCTTGTTAACGACAGGGGCATTCATATCTGCAAAAGCATGCTGGCCTGGCAAAAATTTGGTCAGGGCGAAACACCGGAAACTACCGGTATGAAAGGCGATCACCTGGTAGGAAAATATTATGTTGAGTTTGACAAAGCCTATAAGAAAGAAATTGAGCAACTGATTGCCGCCGGAAAAACGAAAGAAGAAGCTGAGAAAACAGCTCCCCTGATGCTGGAGGCACAGGCAATGCTGCGCCAATGGGAAGAAGGTGATAAAAAAACAAAGGAACTCTGGAAAACCATGAACAGCTGGGTTTACGAAGGCTTTGAAACGACTTACAACAACCTGGGCGTTGATTTCGATAAAATTTATTACGAAAGCAATACTTACCTGCTGGGCAAAGAAGTGGTGCAGGAAGGTCTTGAAAAAAACGTGTTTTATAAAAAGGAAAACGGCAGTGTGGCCATTGACCTCAGTGCTGAAGGTCTCGATGAAAAAATAGTTTTGCGTGCCGATGGCACAAGTGTTTACATTACGCAGGATCTGGGCACCGCGATTGAAAGGTTCAAGGAATATCCCAAACTCAACCAGCTCGTTTACACGGTTGGCAACGAACAGGATTATCACTTTAAAGTACTCTTCCGCATCCTTGGTAAGCTCGGTTACAAATGGGCTTCTGAATGTTACCATCTCAGCTATGGCATGGTGGAATTGCCTGAAGGCAAGATGAAAAGTCGCGAAGGTACTGTTGTTGACGCGGACGAATTACTGCAGGAGATGTACGAAACCGCGGCTACCACCACCAAAGAACTAGGCAAAACCGATGATTTCGATGCTGAAGAATTGGAGCGTCTTTACAAAATGGTGAGCCTCGGCGCATTAAAATATTTTATACTGAAAGTGGATCCCAAAAAGAAAATGATGTTTGATCCGAAGGAGAGCATTGATTTTAACGGGCATACGGGACCATTTATCCAGTACACACACGCGCGCATCAAATCAGTGCTGCGCAAAGCGGGAGAAAAAACAGGGTCATTCGAATTTATTGAACTGGCCCCGGTTGAACGGGAATTACTGAAACAGATCAGCGAGTTTCCGGCAGCGGTGGAAGAAGCCGGCTCCGGATACAGTCCTGCTGTAATTGCGAACTATGCTTACGAACTTGCCAAAACGTTTAACCGTTTTTACCATGACCTCAGCATTTTAAAAGAAGAGAATGAAAATAACAGGAACTTCAGGCTGAGGGTTTCTGAGTTGTGCGCCTCAGTGCTGGCCACATCCATGAAACTGCTTGGCATCGAAGTGCCCGAAAGAATGTAACAGATGCAACAGGCAGTGAACTCCATTGTTTCATTCTTCAGCGTTTTCAGTAACTGCTTTACCGCCCTTGGCATTCTTTTTACAAAAGGTTTCCGCAGGTACATGATCTACCCTTTTGTTTGTTTGCTTGCGGCCTGGATTTTCGGATTTTTTGCGATCGCCGAACTGGCCGGTGTTTTTACCGACTGGCTTCTGTCTTTTCCGGGATTTCATCAGCTTTCTGAAAAGATTGGTATTTCTGAGTCCAATAGCGGTTACCTGCAAACCACCATCGCCGTGCTGATGCGTCTGCTGCTGTTTTTTCTTTTCTGGTTAGTCGGAAACACTGTTATCAAATACCTTTTGCTTTTCCTTCTTAGTCCGGTATTTGCCCTGCTCTCCGAAAAAACAGAGACCTACCTGACCGGACAACGCTTCCCTTTTTCATGGACTGTTTTTTTGAGAGATACATTCCGCGGCATGGTCTTTTCTCTGCGTAATCTTTTTATGGAATTACTGATCATGATGGTATGCGGTAGTCTATCATTACTTTTTCCACCTGCTGCCATTATCACGGTTCCTGTGGCATTGATCTGCGGGTGGTATTTCACCGGTCAGTCGCTGCTTGCATACAACAGCGAACGTCACGGCTTCACCATGAAGGAAAGTATTTCGTTTTCAAACAACAACCGTGCGTATGCCTGTGGTCTTGGAATGGTGTACAGCGGTTTTATGATCCTGCCTTTTTTTCCGGGCATGCTCATTGGTTTTGTATTGGGGCCAGCCCTTACTGTTATTGCAGGAACCATCTGGTTCACGAAACAAAAAGAGCGGTTGGTATAATACAGCGCCAAATTTTCTAATTTTGGTTTGATGATCCGGCGTCGTAAAATTCTAAATGTTTTTCTGATCTTAACTTCACTCTTTGGGTACCTCGAATGGGGCGGTGGTCAGCACGCATTTTTATTCGAGGCAGAAATGGAAGTTTTATCCAGGCTGGCGCGTGATCCAAAATCAGCCCTTCATCCTTTTACCGTTTTTCCCATGTTGGCGCAGATATTGTTGTTGATCACCTTATTCCAGCAACAACCCCAAAAAAGTCTTACTTATACCGGTATCGCGGGATTAAGTCTTTTGCTCGGTTTTATGTGCTTCATCGGTGTGCTGGGTTCAAATGTAAAGATCATCCTCTCCACACTGCCGTTTTCAGTGACTGCAATCATCACAATTGCACATTACCGTATGCAGTCAAAAACTCCTTTAGTGGAAAGCGGCATTGATCAATAAAATTTTATCACACCATCAAACTAACCCGTTACCGTTGTACCGTTGTTTGATTTTCGTTTTAAGATCAGCGCAGCCACCAGGGAGATGAGCAGACCAACAGGCAGGATCTCGGTATAGGTGATCAGGGCATTAAAGAGCGGATTTTTGTAAAGACGGCTAAATTCCGCCATTTCTTTTGTGTGGAGGGCAATCGTTTCTTCGCTGGCACCTTCAGCACGCTTCTGCTCAATAAAATGTGCAGCATATTTTTCAGAAAAATCGGGAATAAAATAAAAATAATCCACCAGCCATACCAGAACATAAACCGTAGAGGCAATCAGTGTGACCAGTAAACCGATCTTAAATGCTTTTCCAAAAGTGATGAGGCCGCCATTGTGGTGATCACGGAAGTTTTTAACAGCCACAAAAATCAGTGAAAAGGCCAGAAGCATGCTCGCGTAACCGATCCACATGCCATTGTCAAAATCCATCTGATCAGAACTCCCCGTTATCATGAGTCCAAACATCCAGGCGGTGCTGATAAAGCCCGCAATGAGCCCGCATACAATTACATTTTTTTTCATTTTGTTATATCTGAGATTAGGCAACAAAGGTCTGATAATGAATAAAAAACACCCTCATACTTTCGGGTGAAATCCCTAAATACCCTTCAAATCATGCTAAAGTAAGTGCATCAGGGAATCAAACGCAACCGTTTGGCTTTTTCAACTGCCTGAGTGCGCCGTTTTACATCAAGTTTTTCAAAGATCTTTGAACCATGTGTTTTTACAGTATTCAGCGAAACAAAAATTTCAGCGGCAATTTCCTGGTTGCTCAGGCCTTTCGCCATCAGCTCGAGCACTTCCAGCTCACGACGGCTGAGTTCGGTCTTTAAAAACTCAGCTTCATTAAAAACAAATTCTGGTGACTGAACAACCGGCACTTCCTTTTCAACCACTATGGTTTTTGTTTTGGGTTGAATGAGTTTTACCGCCAGCCAGATTCCCAGTCCCGTAAAAATCAGGGCAATGCCGCCCGCGTAAATTTCGAGCGCGTGATCAATGATCACAAAACGCAGTTCCAGCCATTTTAAAAAAAATAATAAGAGTGCCAGACTGAACCCGTAGATCAACAGGTGGTATTTTTTCAGAATCGTCTGTAGGTTCATTTTAACATGAACGATCTCAAGGGTTTTTATCCTCGCCATTTTTAAGACAGGTTACTGCTGCTTTTCTTCCAGCACTTCCTTTACGGCCTGGCAAATTTCGTAATCTTCATCAGGAAGCGACATTTCACACAACAGGTCGAGCGAAGGTTTATCAAGTTCGCGGAGAATCTCTTTCACCTCTTCTTTGCTCTTCCCTTTAAGAAAAAGGCGCAATTTGCTTTTAACCACCTTATCAAGCTCTGAAAGTTGTTTGATGATCTGTTTAAGCAGACTAAGGTCTCTGTCGTGGTCCATTGGTTTCAAATAGGGTTAATGAGTGTTTTTGATATCGTTTTCTACCTTGCTCAACCTCGTTAAACTATAAATAATTGTGCCAAAAGTCAGTACAATAAAGGCCAGCAGCATGTAGTCGGTGATTTGCCTGCGATCCCAGGCTTTTGCCAGGCCAATCCTGTCGTAAAGCATCCAGAGTAAAAACAGTGTAATCCCCAGTTTAATGATGCTGAGCGCACGGTAAGCTATCCTGAAATGTTCAGGTGAGGTGATCTTCACGGGTAGATTATACAGGGTGGGTTTTCGCGACACACTGGTGATCAGTACGTACATCACAAGCGGTAAAAAAGCGAGAAGCCACAAGCGGTTTTTATTGCCGTAGGCGTTGATCTCACCCTTAGCGTTCAAATGCGTTGGGATGAGGTCACCAAGATCGGGCAGCGAGAAAGCCGTCATGCCAATGGCGCCCGCGATACTCACAATACAAAGCCCTTCCACCAGCATGTCCCATTTGCGCAATTCGATTTTCATTAACATAAAAATAGTCAATTTGCGCTAACAGGCAAGAAAATCAATCCTTAACGTGTCATAAAATTACTGATCCAGATCACGCCGTTTTTGCTCTCATATTTATCAATGCTGCCATTCTCAAACAACTCATTCAGGGTTGCAGTGGCTTCGTCCTTGGTAATATCGCTCAGGAAAGCAAATTCTTTGTCGGTCATCCGGTTAAAATGCGTGAACAGATCCCGTGGGTCTTTGTTGATCGGCGCTTTTACCACGTCGGGGATCAGCTTATAAATGATCTCCTCAAATTTTTCGTACGATTGGTAACCCCTGATCATGTGCTGGTTGTTATCCTTGTCTGAGAAAAACAGCGTTGGGAAAGCGGTAACGTTCAGATTTTTAGCCAGTACCAGGTCTTCGGTAAAAAGTTCGCGGGCTTTGCCTTCAAAATCACGTTTTAAACGGGCCGAATCGAGCCCCACATCAAATGCTGATTTTTCAAGAAATTCCCATTTGATGATGTTTTTCTTTTCGAGGAACACCATTTCCTTGATGCGTCTCAGAAACAAAATGGCTTTGTCGTTGTTCTGAAGTTGCGCCGCTTTGAACGCGATGGATGGCGGATAAGATGAAGGCAGGGGATCTTCGATCCACACATCCCCATCGAGTGGCATTTCGTGAAAGGCACACACTTCTTCCCAGTGTTTGGCTACTTCGGTAGGTTTGGTAATCCCTCCCCTGTTATAGTTGTCCCAGGTGGGTAACAAACCACCCATGCGGTATTCGATGTTCACATACTGATCGTATTCCAGTTTCAGTTTACGCAACAAGGGCTGAATGATCCAGCAGGTAGAACAGATCGGATCCGTGAAATACAACACCTGAATAGGTTTCAGTTTGCCTTTTTCGTAGCTGCTCTTATCTTCTGAAATAAGCGGCACCGGAATGTTATCGTCGTTATCAAGCGGATTGAGGAATATTTTTTTCAGTTCGCGTCCAAGCATCACGTGCTGCGATACATGGTGCGAACGG
>CAZFCR010000125.1:0-8869 GCA_964517305.1 uncultured Akkermansia sp. | reverse complement strand
TATATTTTAATATTTCCATCTTCAATCTCTTTTACAATCTTAATAATTACTTATTGTGTATTGTTCATCCTTATTACAAAGTTTTGTGTACTCCGCATGTGTCCCAATCCAACAGATAAATAGATGCACCTCTTTATCGCCAAATGCGTATTTACAAATCATGCGAAAATTATTTCCGCCAATATTAGATACAACTCTGGAGCTTCCATCTCCTAGCAAATCTGCGGATCCATAAGTTGCTTGGATATCTTCTGGCACTTCCCAGTCCGCGTATTTCAGAACACTTAGCCAGGAAAAAAACTTTTGCAATTAGCGTGAGCTGCTGCATAGTTACCAATCGTTTCCTTCCTGATCAGGTGAACCTTCATTGTTATACGCAAATATAGCGCCAAAGTTCACATTATGTGAACTTCGAACTGTTAAAAAAATCTGTTTGTCAGCTGGGTGTAGCCATAACCCAGGCCAAATTTCGAACACTCAACTCTTGTGAAACAATCATAAATTCGAGTGACTAAGTAAATCTTACCTTGGCTCTATTACAAGCTTACCCGTCCGGGTCCGCTTTTCATCAGTTTCTAAAACATAGTAGTAAATGCCGGCGGGAAGACCTTCCCGTGAAAGTGTAAAGTGGTCACCTTCGATGTCATTTAAGACCTTCACACGCTGACCAATGCTGTTGTATACTTCTAGACTTGCGGATCTGGCGGCAAAAGCCAATGTAAATACAGTATTTTCTTTAAACGGATGGGGAGCAACAGTGATCGCTCCCCCAACGGCCAATTCATCAACATCAGTAAAGTTATATTTGCAAAAGAAAAGAGAAAAAAAAGACGCACCTCGGCCTTCTAAAATACTGTCGTATATCACCAGTTTACTGATCGGACCATTGATGAGTGTTCCATTCCAACCAGAATTGGGACAGTTGTTGCAACCAACAATATTTCCAGATGGAGTCAACAAAGCAAGAGGTTCGCAGGTATGCGCAGAACCCGCGCTTAAAACAGGATAATGGGCATCATTTCTGTAAATACTCATCTCATGAACACAGCCGCTATAGTTGGAAATAGCATTGATGTTAAGTGATGCAATGGCAACGGCAGGTGTAAAAGTGAAAATAAACTGGCCGGACCCGAACACTCCCTGCGAGTAGCCGGGAAAATACGGACCTGTGCCACCACACATACTGAAGTTAGCCCCTGCTTTACCTTTTCTGTACACCTGGACTTTTACCCCATCAATTGTTTGTGGGCCATCTGAAGGAAACAATGTTAGCTTATAAGGACATTGGCTAAAGCTAACTACGGTATAAAACAATGCGAGCACGATAAGAGCGCGCTTTTTGAGGATCGTGAAAATTGCAGGAGTATGTTCTTTCATGGGTGAAATTCTGTTTATAAATATATACTTTTCTATTTGAAGTATAACAGAATCTAAAAGCCCTCCTAAATAAATCGAAAGGGCTTTATTATTGCGTTGGCCAATCACGAAGCGAAAGGCTTCCTAAACCTAAAATTCTGAAAAAGCAAAGGCCACTCGAATTTGAGTAGCCTTTCTGCTTCGTTTGACCCGCCACGAAGCGAAGCCCATCCGAAATAATCGAAATCGTTCCTGAAGCAGAACTCACTGCGTTCATTCGCTTCAGGCCCGCCACGAAGCGAAAAGCCCCTCCGAAATAAATCGAAAGGGCTTTTCTGCTTCGTGGCGGTCAGGGGGGGATTCGAACCCCCGGTACGGCTTAACACCGTACGCCGGTTTAGCAAACCGGTGATTTCAGCCACTCATCCACCTAACCAAGGTTTTTAAGATCTTCGGTTTAACCCGAATTTCTGGCTTCTTATGTCTATCAGGTGAATGGCTCTCGCGCATTCCTCCCAACTTTCAAGGCTGCAAATTTAATAAATTTTGATTGACCGCCTCAATTTTTTTGAAAATTCAGTGATTTTTTTCGTCCTCCTCATTTTCCCCATCCTGCCCGTCATCGGGCGTGCCCGCCTCGTCGAGGTACAATTCTACCAATCCTTCGGGACCTTTATAAAAAATCTGCTTTTTCCCCTCATCCACCCGCTCTATAAATTCTTCCACCAATGGCAATAAAACTTCTTTGCCCTTGTATTCAAGCGACAATAACACCTGCTGTCCATTGTCGAAAATATCGTTTACCGCGCCCAGACTGCCCAATCTGGCATCCATCACTTCGTAACCCAATAACTCAGGTTCCTCTTCTTCGTACACCAAAGAAGCGTCAACAAATACTTTTGAATTCACCAGTACTTTGGCTTTTTCAACGGTGTCAAGGTCTTCCAGCGTCAATACAAAACCATGTCCGCCTTCGCGCAATTCTTTGATAAAATACGGGGCCTTGCTGCCGCCACGCTCTATAAAAACAGCTTTAAGCGCCTCCACATCAAAGTCTGCACTGGCTTTTAAAACCAGCTGTCCTTTTATGCCAAGGGTTTTGCTGAAATATCCTATTTCCGAAAGTTCCAAGATCAGGAGGTGTGTAAGGCTGCGTTTACAAAACTTACGAATAATGGATGCGGGTTCTCAACCGTGCTTTTGTATTCAGGGTGAAACTGCACGCCTATAAAAAACGGATGTGTTGGCAACTCCACAATTTCAACAAGGCCCGCATCAGGGTTCACGCCCGAAAGCACCAGTCCCGCTTCTTTAAATTTATTGGTGTACTCGTTATTAAATTCATAACGGTGCCTGTGGCGCTCACTGATATCGGTCTTGCCGTAAATTCTATGGGCCAGTGTGCCTTCTTCCAGCTTACAGGGATACGACCCCAGACGCATGGTACCGCCCATGTGAGAGATATTTTTCTGTGCTTCCAGTAAATCAATTACCGGACTGTTGGTAGCAGGATTCATTTCGCGGCTGTGCGCATCCTTTAATCCCAGTACATTGCGCGCGTATTCAATTACCGCGCACTGCATGCCAAGACAAATACCCATGAAAGGAATTTTATTTTCACGGGCGTATTTAATGGCTGTCACTTTTCCTTCAATGCCACGGTTACCAAAACCCGGGGCTACTAAAATACCCTTGAGGTCTTTTAGTTTCTCATGAATGTTTTCTTCTGTTAAACTTTCACTGTGTATCCAGTCCACCTTCACCTTGCAGTCGTTGGTGGCGCCCGCGTGTATCAGGGCTTCCGCGATCGACTTGTAAGATTCTTTTAATTCAACGTATTTACCAATCAGACCAATGGTGATCTCCTTGGCGGGATTATGAAATTTAGTAAGAAAGTTTTTCCATTTTTCGAGATGGATCTCAGGCACGGTATCTATTTCCAGTTTCTTGAGAACGATCTCATCCAGCTTCTCCTGCTGCATCAGCAAAGGCACCTCGTAAATGGTGGGTGCATCAAGCGCTTCAATCACCGCGTCGGTATTGACGTTACAGAACAAGGCAATTTTTTTCTTCAGATCCTTGCTGATCTTGTGTTCTGAGCGGCACACGAGGATATCCGGCTGAACCCCGTATTCAAGCAGCATTTTTACAGAGTGTTGTGTGGGTTTGGTTTTTAATTCCCCCGAAGTGGCCAGATAAGGCAACAGCGTGAGATGCACCACGGTACAATCGTGGCCCAGCTCCCATTTCAACTGACGAACAGCCTCTATGTAGGGCAGTGATTCAATATCACCCACGGTACCGCCAATCTCAGTAATTACAAACTGGTATTGCCCCGTTTTACCAAGAATTTTGATACGGTTTTTGATCTCATCCGTAATGTGCGGGATCACCTGCACCGTTTTGCCAAGAAACTCACCTTTGCGTTCTTTTTCAATCACCGACTGGTAAATACGGCCGGTGGTAACGTTATTGGCCTGCGAAGTCGTTACATTCAGAAAACGTTCGTAATGTCCGAGGTCAAGATCAGTCTCAGCGCCATCGTCGGTTACATAGCATTCGCCATGTTCGTAGGGGTTTAAAGTGCCCGGATCGATGTTGATATATGGATCAAGTTTTTGGATGGTAACAGTAAAACCCCTGGCCTGCAATAATTTGGCAAGCGACGCGGCAATAATTCCTTTTCCTAGTGAAGATGTTACCCCTCCGGTAACAAAGATGTATTTAGTGTTGACAGACATACAGTTTTATGTAATTTTTTAAAACTGTATGCAAAGATACTGAAAAAAGCCCAGCCGGCAAAGGTCTGTCCATAAATGCTGTTATCGCTGGGAAAGCACTTCGGCAGCTGACACGCAGGTTTTCGAAGGCTGCACGTTATTTGTTCGACCTCCCGGGGTTGCCGCTCCTTTTGTGTGTTTTCACTGCGCACCCTGTCCGCAGTTATGAATATTAAATCCCTTCGGGATTCTGAACGCCATGACATTGGCTCTGCAAATGCACAACCCGGGAGGGGTTGAATTTCATTGTCCGCCCGCAAAGCGGGTGGACAGTGCTCCCACAACCACACACAACCCCGAAGGGGTTGAACAGAGTACTCAATCAGCATACGTTCGCGCTGCTGTTTGTTCGACCCCTTCAGGGTCGCTGTTCTTTTTTTGTGTGTATACGGAGGACTCTGTCCTCCGTTATTAATATTAAATCCCTTCGGGATTCTGAACGCCATAACATTGGCTCTGCAAATGCACAACCCCGGAGGGGTTGAATTTCATTGTCCGCCCGCAAAGCGGGTGGACAGCGTACTCGCAACCACACACAACCCCGAAGGGGTTGAACGGAGTACTCACCGAGCATACGTTCGCGCTGCTGTTTGTTCGACCCCTTCAGGGTCGCTGTTCTTTTTGTGTGTGTATACGGAGGACTTTGTCCTCCGTTATTGATATTGAATCCCTTCGGGATTCTAACTGCACCGCGCAGCACCCCGGCCTTTGGAAATTTTACGTAAAATTCAAGGAGGCTTTGAATGCGCACGAAAAAGCGATTCTCTGCGTAAGCACCCGCAGCAATGGCCTCATGGAATTTAGATAGAACCCAAATTCAACCGTACTTCGCCTAACTCAAACACCGGGATCTTTGAACTTTGAACAAATAAACTTTGAACCTTAATTCAAATCAAGGACCGTTCAAACCCAGAAGGAGAAAAGGCTTTCGTGACATAACACCAACAGCCGGTAAATAGCCTTTTCATTATTATAATTAAACAGTATTATACTGATGTTATCTGGCGCTTCGCTTCCGACAGCCTCCGCATGTTTCCCAAAAGGCTGTCGGAATGATCGAAGCGCACAGTTTGAACGAGCCTGTAGATTTTTCGCTAAAGGCCATGCGGCCTTGATTTTTTGGTACTTTTTTATCAAGAAAAAAGTACGTACGAGATTCTTCGCTAAAGGGCCATGCAGCCTTGATTTCTTTGTTACTACCAGCCAGCCCGCTCAAACCTGCACCGCGGGTTTGCTGTGTATCAAACCATAATTGAGCGAAATATGTCTTCCGTTTTGACAGCCCTATCGCGCAACCCTTCCAAATCGAAAAGCGCAAAGCCAGCGAAAATCTGGAAGCGCTACAAGCGCGCTATTACCCACCATCGGATATTCAGCGTCGCATCCGCGAGCAAAAAAACTACTTAAAAACCCCTAGCCTCTCCAACTCTTCAAACTGCACCCGTTTGCCTTTGTAGAGTGCAATCACAAAAGCATCCTTCTGTCCGGCCCTGATAATTTTTTTATTAAACTCAAAAGCTTTACGCAGCGTTTTAAAACCTCCGCCAATCACCAGCCTGGTGTAACCATCGCCAAGATCCAGTTTTTCAATACGCCCGTACCTGGCGAGTTTCGGAAAATAATATTTACCGGTGTTTTTTAAAGCGGTGATCTGCACCATAAAAACAAGATCCGGCGAAACATTGTCGCCAAACTTCTCGCGGTAACGCATGCTCTTTTCATGGAGTTTGGTCAGGGGCATAAAACCATCGGCATCGGGTTTCACAACATACTCTGTTTTTTTGGCCAATGGCAACGCAGCCGGAACAGTATCTTTTTTTGGTACTTCAAAATTAATGTCTACCACCTGTTCGTTGTAAACAGTCAGATCAGAAGCCTTGATGTGTTTTTCCTGAGTTTTAAAAACATCTTTATTAAACCTCAGCAGGTAATCTTCGCCCGCAGGCAAACAAACAAGGTAATCGCCGCTCACAGCGTTGGCGTAAACCACGTTAAACAATCTATTCCGCGCCGGAATGCTCACTTCAACGCTCGCCTCGGCTGGACGGCCTTCCAGCATTACCTTTCCTTTTACAAGTACCAAAGCAGGCGCGTTTTCAAATTCAGGTTCTACGCGGTAAATGTCCTTCATGCCCAGACCTTCTTTTCTCGCACTGCTGTAATACGCACTTTTGCCATTGGCTGCCGGTACAAAAAAGATGTCATCAGAAGGTGAGTTGATCGGAAAACCCAGGTGTTCCACTTTTTTAAAACTGCTGTCGCTGTTCATCACAGCTTTAAAAATATCATATCCACCCATGCTGGTTCGTCCTTTTGAACTGTAAAATAGTGTTTTTCCATCCGCGTGAATAAAAGGCGCATCATCATCCAGCGGGGTGTTCACTGAATCGCCAAGGTTCACCACATTGGTCCACGACGAATCTGCGGCCAGGCTGGCCCTGTAAATATCCCGTCCGCCAAAACCTTCACTGCGTTCGCTGCTGAAATAAAGAGTTTTACCATCGGGAGACAAACTGCAATGTCCGTCCCATGAATACGAGTTAACGCGACCTCTCAGTTTCTGAGGTTTGCTGAAATTATTTCCAATTAAAAAACTCTGGTAAATATCACCGTGTCCGTCGTCGAGATCCTGGTACACAAATAAAATACTGCCGTCGTTGCTCAGTGAGATGGCTGCATCAGGACCAGTGGTGTTTAAACTGTCGAGCGGCACTGCCTGTGAAAACTGACCGTTTTTACGCGAGGCCAGATAAATGTCCTCCATGTACACACCGGTCTCAAGATCCTCTTGGAGATAAGCATTTTGCAAGCCACCCATGCTTTTTTTACCGGCATAGGTGAAAATCAGTTTTGATTCATCTGCGGTGATGGCAGGCACGTACTCTTCACCTTCCGAATTAACGGCAGGACCCAGGTTCGAGATCTTCGCTTTTGTGGGTCTCGCAGAATAATAACGGGCATAGGCAATATTCTTTTTTAAGATCTCCGCTTTGCCTCTCTCTTCGGGAGAGATCCGCCTGTTCCTGCCAAACAGGTCAACGTAAGTATCCGCTTCATCAAACTGGTAATTGTAATGCGCTGCCAACGCAAGGTCGTAATGCACTCCCGGCAGCTTTTTATTCTTCGCGTAAACGTCTTTCAGGTTCTGGTAAGCCTCCGCGTGTTTATCAGGACGGTACAAGGCACATTTGGCATAGGAATATTTGAGGAAGATCTCGTCAGGATGGTTGCTGAGCAGGTTCTGGAAGATAGGCATGGCCTGTGCGAAATAATTATCGTCTACCATCTGTAAACCCTTGTCGAGCGAGTCGCGCTCTGTTTTGCGCCATTTACGCACGTTCATCACCTGCGCGTTCGCCGAAATAAAACCAACAATAAAAAGAAGGAGGAGGATGCGGGGTGTGTTCATTTTCAGAATGTAAATTTATGGAAAACTCCCTCATAATTTTATTGTCCACCATTAAACTTACATTAAGGCGAATTCATTTTAAATGATAATTTCGCAACAAACTTGGCCAGACTAAAACATATCCTCCATTACATTCTCAGCCGACCTTCGTTATTTTTGTTTGTATTCCTCGCTGTTTTCACGGTCGACAGGCACAAGAGACATGAGTTTAAGGGTGATCCTCAGAATGGACCCATCTTCAGCGATGTGCTCGAATATTACAGATTTCTCCCCGACCTGTTCCTGAATGACCCAGAGGTTTCGGCCCCCCTGATCAACGTAAATAAACGTACGCTGGGCATGGCCGTTTTATACTCTCCTGCCTTCGTAACAGGACATCTTCTAGCAAAACATAACGGCGAAGATCTGACCGGCTACTCGCCTTCCTACCAGTGGACTCTGCGCTGGGGAAGCATCATTTACAGTCTGCTCGGCCTTTGGTTGTGCAGAAAAAATCTCAGGCGTTTTTTTTCAGAATGGGTCACCTTTGTAGCTCTCATTTGTATTTGGTTCGGCACCAACCTGTTTTATTACACTTATAGCTGGGGTGAAATGCCACACAGTTATCTGTTTTTTCTTTATTCATTTTTTATATGGGTAACACTACAATTTATCACCGATAAAAAATCCGCCGGACTGATCTGGATGGGAATAACAGGCGGGATGATTGTGCTGATAAGACCCACTGGCGCCATTGTATGTCTTTTTCCTTTGCTTTACGGCATCAACTCAGTTCATCAGCTAAAGGAAAGATTAATTCTTTTTATATCGAAACCGCTGTACCTGTTTGCCGCATTTCTCCTATTCCTTATTCCTATTCTCTCTCAAATGATATTCTGGAAAATATACAAGGGCGCATTCACGCCATATACATACGGCGAGGAGAGGTTTTTCTTTAACGACCCGCAGATCATTAATTTTATTTTCAGCTATCGCAAGGGCTGGCTTGTTTATACGCCCATCATGATTTTTTCTCTTTTTGGGATGTTCACCACCTTTAAGAACCTTAAATCCTTTTCGATATTTCTACCAGTATATTTTATTCTCAACGTATACATTCTTAGTTCCTGGTGGGCCTGGAGTTTCGATGGATCATTCGGTTGCCGCGTTTTGGTTGAATCATACGCTTTCCTGATCTTTTCATTCGCTTCATTTATTGCCTGGGTATTTAATGCCGGCTACAAAATTGTTTTTCTGAAACCTGTTGTTGTTACGTTTCTGATTGGTCTTATGTATCTTCTGATCGAAGTAAATATGATACAAAACTGGCAATACCGCGCAGGTA
>CAZFCR010000124.1:6432-8870 GCA_964517305.1 uncultured Akkermansia sp. | reverse complement strand
TCCCCAGCTTAACCGCCCAGAGCACCGGGATGCCGGCATTGATATTCCCGGTGAAGGACAAACAAAAATCGAGATCATCAAACAGGATCTTCTGGCGCGTCACAATTTAAGAGGGGCGCTCAGAAGTGCCGCGCACATTACGTTACACAGGCCTTTTGAATGGAAAGAGTCCAAAGAAAATGAACTCATCGGAAAACTCAAACAGTTTGAATTCGCTGATGATTTTACCCTTGAGCTCAGCAATTTCGACGTGTTTGCGCCCCGCGTGATCTTTGTTAATGTTTTAAAAAACGAGCGGCTTTTTTTGCTTCACGAACAGTTGGCGCATTACGCGCAGAAAAATCTAAAACTTCTGAACGAAATCAACGACCGCCGGGGTTTTCACCCGCATGTCACAGTGGCCTTCCGTGATCTTAAACCCAACCGGTTTGAAACGGTGTGGCAGGAATTTAAAACACAGGGCTTTGATTTTTCATTTCAATATACCGGCTTCTCTCTCTTAAAGCTGGAACAGCGTTGGGAAGAAATTGCCTTTTTCGGGAAGAAAACATGATTTTCAGCCCTTTCAAAAAGGCATTGCGATATTTATAACCTTTCTAAATAACCCCGGATTCCCCTGCTGCAGGGCTGCCGCGGCTAAATCCCACAATATCCACCGTTACAGAATAGTGTGAAACTTGGTTCTGAAAAATTTGCTTAATACCTTTGGGCAGCATATTTCACGCACAAATTCAAGCATTATGAGTCAAAAAACAGGTTTTTTATCTTCCTCAATCGGAAAAAAGATTGTCATGGGCTTAACCGGCCTTTTTTTAGTTTCCTTCCTTCTAATTCACTGCTTTCTTAACTCGCTCATCTTTATCAACGATGGCGGCTTAACCTTTAACGAAGGCGCCCACTTTATGGGTCACAACTGGATCATCAGAACCATGGAGATCGTTCTTTTCCTGGGCATCATCCTGCACATCATCCAGGCTTTGACATTGACCATCCAAAACCGAAAAGCACGTCCTGTTACTTATGCAAAATACAATGGTGCAGCCAATTCATCATGGTACAGCCGTTCAATGGGTTTGCTGGGAACACTCATCCTGATCTTCCTGATCATTCACCTGGCTCATTTCTGGGTGAAGTCGCGCATTACGGGCATTCCAACTGTTGACGCCAATGGTCGTGAAGATCTTTACGCCATTATGAAAACCACTTTTACTCATCTGTGGATAGTTGTTTTGTATTGTCTTTCTATGATCTCTCTCGCTTACCACCTGCTTCACGGTTTTCAGTCGGCGTTTCAGTCACTCGGATTAAATCATAAAAAATACACACCGCTGATTAAAAAAACCGGCGTTATTTTTTCAATAGTTCTGCCAATCATTTTTGCTGCCATGCCTTTGGCCATTTACCTGAACATTATTAAATAAAGAGGCGGAGATATAAACTATAAACACAACATTGTAAATACCAGCTTATGGCTTCATCACCAAAATTAAATGCACGGATTCCAGAAGGACAGCTTGAAAACAAGTGGACAAAATACCGTTCAACCGTGCACCTTGTTAACCCTGCGAACAAAAGAAGCCTCGACGTGATCGTGGTGGGAACTGGACTCGCAGGCGCTTCGGCGGCCGCAACACTCGCCGAAATGGGTTACCGCGTTAAAGCGCTTTGTTTCCAGGATTCGCCACGCCGCGCGCACAGTATTGCCGCGCAGGGTGGTGTGAACGCGGCAAAAAACTATCAGAACGACGGTGACAGCGTGTACCGTTTGTTTTACGATACCATTAAAGGAGGTGATTACAGGGCCCGCGAAGCCAACGTTCACCGCCTTGCCGAAGTATCGGGTAACATCATTGACCAGTGCGTGGCCCAGGGTGTGCCTTTTGCACGCGAATATGGCGGAACACTGAGCAACCGTTCATTCGGAGGCACGCAGGTTCAGCGTACGTTTTACGCGGCGGGACAAACCGGCCAACAATTGTTGCTTGGTGCATACAGCGCGCTTCAGCGTCAGGTTGGCATGGGTGCGGTGCAGCTGCTCGCCCGACATGAAATGATGGAAGTGGTGAACATTGATGGCAAATGCCGCGGTATCATTGCACGCGACCTCATCACAGGAAAACTGGAACGTCATTTCGGACACGCAGTTCTTCTTTGTACCGGTGGATACGGCAACGTATTTTATCTTTCAACCAATGCCATGGGCAGTAACGTTACTGCTGCGTGGAAAGCTCATAAAAAAGGTGCCTTCTTCGGAAACCCTTGTTATACACAGATTCACCCGACCTGTATCCCGGTTTCGGGAGATCACCAGAGTAAACTGACCCTGATGTCAGAATCTCTGCGTAACGACGGCCGCATCTGGGTTCCGAAAAAACCGAATGATACCCGCAAGGCGACCGATATTCCTGAAGAAGAAAGAGATTATTACCTGGAGCGCC
>CAZFCR010000124.1:0-6422 GCA_964517305.1 uncultured Akkermansia sp. | reverse complement strand
CCGCGCGACGTGGCCAGCCGTGCCGCCAAAGAACGTTGCGATGCCGGTTATGGTGTTGGAGCCAGCAAAATGGCGGTGTACCTCGATTTTGCAGCCAATACCGAACGTTACGGAAGAATTCAGGCCAACAAACTGGGATTGCCAAATGCATCGCGCGACGAGATCATTCGTTTAGGAAAAGAGGTGATCAAAGAAAAATATGGTAACCTGTTTGACATGTACAAACAGATCACAGGCGAAGATCCTTACGAAGTGCCTATGCGCATTTACCCTGCTGTTCACTATACCATGGGCGGACTTTGGGTGGATTATAACCTGATGACAACAGTACCTGGTTTATACGCTCTGGGTGAAGCGAATTTCAGCGACCACGGCGCTAACCGTCTCGGCGCTTCTGCGTTGATGCAGGGTCTGGCGGATGGTTATTTTGTAATTCCTTATACCATCGGAGATTATCTGTCAGAAGAGATCCGTACCAAACCAATTCCTACCGATCATCCGGCATTTGTTGAAGCAGAAAAAAGCGTGCAGAGTCTTATCGACAGACTTCTGAGCATCAAAGGCACAAAATCTGTAGATCATTTCCACAAACGTCTTGGTAAAATTATGTGGGACAAGTGTGGCATGGCCAGGAACGCTGAAGGTTTAAAACAGGCGATCTCTGAGATCCAGCAATTGCGTGCTGAATTCTGGAAAGATGTGCGTGTGCCGGGCGATAACAACGAAATGAATACCGAACTTGAAAAAGCGCACCGCGTTGCTGATTTTATTGAGTTAGGCGAGCTGATGTGCATTGATGCCCTGCAACGCAACGAAAGCTGTGGCGGTCACTTCAGGGAAGAGTTTCAAACCGAAGAAGGTGAAGCAATGCGCGACGACGAGAACTTTGCTTATGTTGCCGCATGGGAATTTAAAGGCGAAAGCCAGTTTGAACTCCATAAGGAAGAACTGAAATACGAGAACATCAAAATTGCGGCGAGGAGCTACAAATAAAGAAGAGCATCAGATTATTAATCACATTTAATAAGCACACATGAGTCACGGAAACATGAACCTGACCTTAAAGGTCTGGAAACAAAAAAACAAAAATGAAAAGGGCCGTTTCGAAACATACGAAGCAAAAGGCATTTCACCTGACATGAGTTTTCTCGAGATGTTCGATGTAGTGAACGAACAGCTCATCGGCACCGGCAAAGAACCTGTTGTGTTTGATCACGACTGCCGTGAAGGCATCTGCGGCATGTGCAGCATGTACATTAATGGCCGTCCACACGGACCAAAACAAGGTGTTACTACCTGCCAGCTTCACATGCGCAGTTTTAAAGATGGCGATACCATTGTGGTAGAACCGTGGCGTGCGGCTGCTTTTCCTGTGATCAAGGATCTGGCAGTTGACCGTTCGTCGTTTGACCGCATCATCGCGGC
This sequence comes from uncultured Akkermansia sp., assembly GCA_964517305.1. Classification (GTDB taxonomy): domain Bacteria; phylum Bacteroidota; class Bacteroidia; order B-17B0; family Aurantibacillaceae; genus Aurantibacillus. The sequence continues at coordinate 4,997 of CAZFCR010000124.1, read as the reverse complement.
CGGCGGATTTGTATCTGTGAATACAGGTAACGCTAAAGACGCCAACAACATCCTGATCAATAAACCCGATGCCGACGAAGCCTTTAACGCGGCGGCCTGTATTTCCTGTGGCGCCTGTGTGGCAGCCTGCAAAAATTCAAGCGCCATGCTTTTTGTTTCCGCTAAAGTATCCCAGCTGGCTCTGTTGCCGCAGGGTCAGGTAGAACGCAAAGAGCGTGTACTGAACATGGTAAAACAAATGGACGAAGAAGGATTTGGTAACTGCACGAATACAGGAGCCTGCGAAGCAGAATGTCCGAAAAGCATTTCGCTTGAAAACATCGCCCGCATGAACCGCGAATATTTCAGCGCAAGTCTTACCTGATAAAATAACAGTAAAATTGAGAAGCCGGTTAAAAGCCGGCTTTTTTATTTAATCCCTCGGCAATTCTATCCTGAATGTAGTGCCTTTTCCCTGCTCGCTTTTGAGCACATGGATCTTTCCCTTATGGTAAGACTCAATGATGCGTTTACACAAACTCAGTCCAAGGCCCCAACCCCGACTTTTAGTAGTAAAGCCCGGTTCAAAAACGGTTTTAAACCGCGATTTCGGAATTCCTTTTCCCGTATCTGAAATATCAATGATCAGCCCTTCCGGAATATCGTGCATCGCAACGTGGATGCGGCCCTTTCCTTCCATGGCGTCCACTGCGTTCTTACACAGATTTTCTATCACCCATTCAAACAAAGGTGTGCTGAGGTGCGCCTGCAGAATCTCCTCGGGCATTTCCAGCGTATAAGTAACGTTGCGGGAAGTTCGTTTTTTCAGATACTCTACAGCATTGAACAACACTTCGTTTACGTTTTCCAGTTTCAGCGTGGGCTGTGAACCAATTTTACTGAAACGGTCGGTGATGGTGTTCAAACGTTTTACATCCTGCTGCATTTCACTCACCACAGATTCATCCACACCCGATGCAAGCAGATGTTCGTTCCAGGCCATTAAAGACGATAAAGGCGTGCCCAGCTGATGCGCTGTTTCTTTGCTCATGCCCACCCACACCTGGTCCTGCTCTGCTTTTCTTGCGGTACTGAAAAGAACATAGGCGATGAGCAGAAACAGACCTATCACTCCAAACTGGATGTATGGATAAAACCTCAGCTTGGTCAGCAATTCTGAAGGCGCATAAAAGATGTAATTTTTAGATCCTTCCCCCAGATCAATTTCAATCGGCGTATTCTGCGCAGCCAGCTCGTCCAGTTTCGAACGGAGTTTTTCCGGCGAATCCACTTCGCTGGGATCAATCTTGCCAATGTCGATCACACTGTCCCGCGTTGCATTGGTGAATATCACAGGCACGCCCGCTGAATTCACCGCCACATCATTGATAAAACTTTTGATAAGGCTGTCAAAAACCAGTTTGATGTCGTTAAACACCCTGCTGTCCTTGTGATAAAGCCGCTGTTTTTTGCCTTTGTAATATTCGATCTCCACAGGTTCATACAGGTCTTTCATCAGGAGTAACTGATTTTTCAGATAAATACTGTCATTTGCCTGCAACGAATCCAGGTTACGCTGAAACAGAATGTTGTCTTTCTCATCGGTAAGAATTACCGGTACCGTTGTGTTTTCCTCAAGCACTCTCAGAATAAATCTCGTTCCCTGACTCTGTGTGAGATCGCTGCTCGCAGTAAGTTCTTTGGTCGCTTCGGCAAAAAGTTCGGCCTTGTTGCGCTCACCGGTTTTTATTTTTTCAAACAGCTCTTTTGTAAATTTTACGAGGTTAGCTTTCTGTTGCACAGCCTTGGCCCATAATTCCACCTTTTGTTTTTCATTGGTCGAAATGTTCTTTACGAGTTTATTCGTGTACCAGAACGAAGCGATGACAATGGCAAATGCCATGGCCGCGAGTGCCAGTTTCCATCGTTGTTTTTTTGCGTAAATGTTCAATGTGGTTCAGCTTTAAGATAAAGGTAAAGCTATATTTTTTACCATTTACAGAAATGGCAGCCTGATTTAAAAATCCTCATCGTCTTCTTCTCTTTTTTTAAGCTCAATGGTCTTCTTAGGCGCGGTTTTGTCCACCGGCTTTTCGATCTGCAGCACCTGCGGACTCTCTTTCGGCGCTTTTGCAGCAGGCTCGTTTCTGATGGAACTGATCTCTTCTTTGATGATCTGTTTAAGATTTTGTTTCTCCTGTTTGATGTCCTGTTTTACTTTTTCCCTGAATCCCTGTTTGTCGTATTTGATCACGGGCTCGTCTACTGTGCCGGTCATGAGTATAAAGGCGCTCCTCCGGTTTTCGGGATCATTCTCAACAGGTCCGAATTCGTCATCCGTTTGTTTTCTCCTTTTGGCGAGCAATTCACTTAGCAACAACTGAAAATGATAATCAATTTTATTGGAGAAAGAATGTGTTCCCCAAAGTTCAAGGTTCAGCGCCGAGTTTTTTATTGTGGTTCTGGGAATGCTGATCACCTGCTCCGCGATCCGGATCTCGCTCTGGAGCGTTGAAAAGCGGATCCGTTTCAGATCTTCCACCTTTACAAAACGTGAAAGACTCAGCAAAGGTTTAAAATCTATCAATTCGCCCCGTTCGATGAGCAGGTTACAATTGGTCCTGATCGACGATGGGTCTGATTCCAGGTTATTGTTCCAGGTTCCCGAAAAATCCACATCTGCGGTAACGAGTCCTTTGAGGTGGTTATCCGTCAGAGTAAGCTGGCCAAAATTATTCATCTCGGCAAAGAGTTGTGAAATATTGATCCGATTCAGTTTTCCCTGGATCATTACATCGAGCTTTTTTCCGGAATTGTCAGCAAAAGCATCCAACTCTGCTTCTCCTCCCACCGCAGTAAAATGCATGTCGCTGATAATGGCCTTTTGGTTCTTGATCTCAAGTTCGCCGCGGATGTCGGACGCATTGAATTTACCGAAACTGAATTTTTCAATCTGCGCCTGTAACTTAAAATGCACGTTGGCGGGAATCAAAGCATTGGTGTTGGCTGCGCTGTTCTCTTGTCTTTCTCCTATAAAATCTTCAATGTTCAGCCGGTTGCTTTTAAGGCTGCCTTCAATTACCAGAGGCGCTTTACGGTCGAGCAGATGATTAAACACGCCAGGCATTCTGCCGTTTACCAGAAGGTCTGAACTGCCCCGGTTCATTAAAAGGTCCATTACTTCTATGTTGCGTTCCCGCGCGCGCAGCTCACAATGCGCGATCTTGTAAACTTTTGGATCGTGTTTAAACTGCGCTTCAATGCCTGAAACTTTCGCCTCGAGATCAAGAAAAACCTTGTCGGAAAATGTTGCTGCTTTCAGATCGCTGATTTTTGATCGCACCGATCCGTTCACCAGCACCCGGCCTTTAAGGCTGCTGAGAGTATCAATGGGCCAGAAACTGTGCAGATTTTCGAGGTGAATGCCTGCCTTTACTGAAAGTTCAAGAAAAGGATCAGAGAAATCTTTGAGCGTCAGGTTTCCGTTGATGGAATCCGAAGCAAGATTCAGGCTGATATTTTTGAGTTCAAGATAACCTGATTTCTGATCCATCCTGAACTTTCCTTCGAGCATTACATGGTTGGCTTCGGCGTTTCCCGGATTGTAACGGATGCTGGCTTCCTTTACACCAAAGGCGCTTTCCAAAACGTAAGCCTTCCGCCCCTTGTAAACAAACCTGCCGCTGGCATAAAAATTACCTTCGCTTTCGTAATCATTGATCTTGTTTTTATAGGCCTCGGGTAGCAGCGACAACAATGAAGCGATATCAAGATCGTTTGCTTTGTATTTAACATCCGCGTTTTCGAGACTGTCGCCATAAACAAAAAATCCGTCCAGTGCAATGCCAAGCCTGTTCAGCGATACCCGGCTTTTACTGAACGTATATCTATTGCCGTCTGCGAGTAAATTAATATCAAATGCCAGGTTTTTCTGACGTAAAAAATTGTGTTGGCCGCTGACGATCTCCGCGAGAAAAAATTCGCCATCCGAAGCAAGCTCATACCGTTTGTTTGAAAAATCGCCGTGCAGTCCAAGCTTGTTGATCCTGAAATCTGTTTTGAACTTAGATGCCTGGTCATGGTACACCATTCTGAAATCTTTCAGCCGGACGGATTTGAGTTTAAAATTAACCTGACTCTCAGTTGTCGGTCCTTTGTTGTCCCAAAAAGTATAATTGTTGCTTCCGTCTTTAAAGATCCGCGGTTTGGCTACACCGCCCTGAAGGCTGATGGTTTCGATGTTGTAGTGTTTGTTCCAGAGGTCTTTGATATTAAAATGCAGGTTCAGTTTTTCAGCGAAGATGAGCGTGTCTCTTTTTTTACGGGGAAGCGCCTCCATCATCAAAAGTTTTTTGAACTCCACCGAACAATCGGGAAAGGTTTTGATGAGCGTGATGTCGATGTTGGCGGGATCGATGAGGACCTCCGATCTGAGGTGTTTGTTGAGTTCCCTGAGAACCGCCGCTTTTACTTCATCGGCGTAAACGTAAAGCAGGGCGGTGAGCGCGGAAACACACAAAAGCACGATCACACAGATCCATAAAAAAAATCTGAACAATTTTTTATAGAACGGCTTTTTTACTGGTACTGGCTGCAAAGGTGATTCCACGAATTAAAGATGAGGCCAAAACCCTTTTGTTCAGCGGGATGCCACGCTTAAAAATAAACAATCGGTTTTTTATAATTATCGTTAATAACGCGGTTTTCAGGAATTGGTAACAGCGTGTGAAATAACCCGTGCAGGAAACAAAAAAGCCGCTGTCTCATCTTCGCTTCGGGACACCAAGAAGCGAAAAAGCTCCTCCGGAATTAACCGAAAGAGCTTTTTCTGCTTCTGGGGGTACTCCCACCTGGATTCGAACCAGGGGCCGCAGGTTTAGAAAACCTGTGCTCTATCCAGCTGAGCTATGGGAGCAGGATGTTTAGCCCCGGCGGCCTTTCAACCTGCCGTTTTCGGGGATTGCAAAGGTAAAAAAAAGGATTATCGAAACAATTATAATTATTTTAGTGCACCGCAT
>CAZFCR010000123.1:0-8966 GCA_964517305.1 uncultured Akkermansia sp. | reverse complement strand
CGTTGCTATTATTGTTTCAAATACTTCGGTTGATCAGTGCAAAAACACAAGGTCTCGAATTGGTTAGCATTTCTAAAAATGGTACAACAGATATCTTTGATGACAGGAGAATAACTTTTGTTGACTTTATCTTGTTTTTTATCTATTTCGGAATGACTTTTTTTCTTATTACGGTTGAATGACAGAGAGTATTACCGCCGACTGCACAATGCCGCCAGTATAATAAGCAGCACCTTCGGCTGACTTTTGAGGCGGCGGCGCATCTGTCATTTTAAAATCTCGGTGTACTTTCGTATATTTAAAAACTGACTGCGCCAGGAGAGGACCACAGGCTTGCGCAAAACGTTAAGTAACATACACCCAACAATGAACAGAATACAAACTCGTTTTAAATTTTTGAAAAACATAATCCTTTCGCTATTAATAGTTTCTGGATTTAAAGGTATCGCCCAATCAGTTGACACTACTTACTATGACATTAACTGGAAGGTAGTCAATACAAAAGACAGTGCATCTTTCTATGGGACCAAACGAAGAATCAATGATTCAACCATCGTTATCAGGGACTATTATTTATCTGATACTTTGCAAAATGCCGGGCAATATATTAATGGCATGAAGAAGGGCCGGTGGACCTATTATTACCCAAATGGGAAAGTGAAAACTGATTTTGAATTTACACTCAATGGCACCAGTAAACGCTGGTATGTTTTTAATGAAGAAGAGTTAAAGCCCAATGAAGAGGGTATCTACCATACATTTAACCATTGGCCAAAATTTAAAGATGATTCGCGGGATTTGGATGAATACATTAACAAAACCCTGGTATTGCCTAAAGAGGCTGTGAAGAATGATTTTACATTCTTTAAAACTAAAATGAGGTTAGTGATTGACGAAAACGGCAAGGTAGTTAGCGCCAGGGAAGAAACGACGATAGCTTTCTGGAATAACGGGAAATTTGAAACCGGCCAGGGTATCAGCCAGCTGAAATATGGTGTTGAAAACGCTTTAGTTGACCTTTTTTTAAACATGCCCAATTGGAATCCAGCGGTAGTTCGCGACCAGCCAGTTAAAAGCTCATTAAGTGTCTCTGTCCGGTATGGAAATTTAGACACAACCTTCTTTGATGGCGGGTGGAATGAAATAGGTTTTTTTTCAAAAGCAGCTTATTATAGAATAACAAAAAAGGACAAAACAGACTCAACGAAAACAATTGAGGTCACGAACTTCAAATCCGGCCAGACTCAGGAAGAGGTTTATTATTCAGACTACGCGAATGCGTTAAAGGCCGGGCCTTCCAGGGCGTGGTACAATACCGGGCGGTTAAAAATGGATGCTATGTATTTTGATAATAATTTACACGGAACATTGCAAAGTTTCTGGGATAATGGGCAATTAAAGCGAAAAGATATCTACGAAAAGGGAAAATTAATTACCGGAGAAGTTTTTAATCCCGATGGAAGTCCCACTTCCTACTACGATTACGAGATCGCTGCTCAATTTCCTGGTGGAATGAACGAATTGGTAAAGTTTCTCGGTAACAATATAGTATATCCAAAACAAGCGCGTCGCCAGAATATATCGGGAAAGGTGTTTTTAAAATTTTACATAGATACCAATGGTTTCGTCAAAGACATACACGTTGAAAAGGGAGTATCCAAAGAGATCGATGCAGAAGCAGTCAGAGTGGTCAAATCAATGCCTTCCTGGTCATCTGCAATGCGGGACGGCGAAAAAGTCAAATGTTATTACAGACTCCCCATAAACTTTAAACTAAATTAAAGCGTAGCTCAAAATCTCAAAAGGTTGCAACTTTAAAAATACACATGCAAATTGACTTTTGCAGTTTGTTTGTAAGGATGGAGTGACGGGTGGTAGATAGTTACTTACTATGCTGGCTTTGGATATTGATGAAATAAATGAAACAACTTAGACAACTGATATTCATTTTTTTATGTGCAGGATGTACGGAACCCGATCCACACAATGATCAAATTTTTCGTGAGGCGTACAATTTTTTAATAAGAAGCGAAATAAGAGAGAATGAAGAGATTCTCTTCAGACTTTATGATCAAGTTGAATATAACAGCAGCAAAGGTGCTAGAATTCTTAACATAGACGAGATGCGATCGTTTAACAAATTAGCCTTTTCCTGCATTGATACCACGTTAAACACCGCAGGAACAACGGATGATCTTCAGGTCAGACAATTTGCAGACGATGAGCATAAATACCTAAAGGCTTTAGAATCCCTGGTGGTAAACAATGTGAATTCTGGTATATTCAGGGAAACGGAATCTGAAATATTTAAAAATTGGTATAAGAATAGGCCATATTTAAAAGTGCTTAAGCCTACCTTTTTCTTTGATGAAGCACAGGCAAATAAAACCAACAGGGATCTTAGAACATTGTATTTGAAATGCCATAATGCTCTTTTATCAGAAATTTATCGAAACTACGTGAGTTATAATGAAGGGGGTGATGGTTTTATTCGATTAAATGTCGTTCTCGATAGAACCAGTGAAAATGAGTCTTTGAGTATTCAAGTGAATTTGAGAAATGAGGTTTGGATTCCTTTGCAACTAATTGATATTGGTAATGATTCAGCATACATTTCTAACCAACGTGTTCGTAAAGATTTATTGATCTTGACTGCTAAAAAATTTCCAAAAGGCATCTATTACCCTACAATCGTCTTTAAACGAATAAAGCACGGCGGACAAGTGTATAGAGACACCCTAAAACTTCGCTTTTTTAATTAAAAAACAGAAGATAAGTCACACTGATGAAATTTATCCAACCGAAACCTGGCAGACACGCAAACTGACACTTCAACTTTAAAACTAACAGAAAATGACGGATCAAATAAGCCCCACTAATACACGCAGACTTCAAATCCTTACCGGTCTTGGGTTCATCTGCTTGGTCATTTCACTGGCAATATTGTTTCTCTGGATACATGCGTTTGATCAGGGTTCCAGCCAGCAAGAACGTGTGCAGATATACATAAGCTACTTTCCATCCTTTCTGGGACTAATCGGTGTATCAATAATTGAGGTTTTGTTGGCTCTTATTGCAATTGTTGTTGGCAAAATTTGCATGCGACTTCGCGGATTTGGCTGGAAATTATTAAATATAACGATTCTCACAGGCGGCTCGTTCATCGTATTGTTCAACATTTGGGGATTGATGTGACAAAACCCTGATGGACATGACTCACGATATAAAAAAAATTATTCACACATAAACCTACAACAATGACAAACCTGAAAAGAACTTTAATTTTAATTGCATTGATCATTTCGTGCTCTGCATTTGCACAGTCCGGACCCAGCGCAGAAGAAAAACCCTTTATCGAAATTACCGGCAGAGCTGAGCAGGAGATTGTTCCGGACGAGATTTATATCAATATTGTTATTCGCGAGAGGTATGTAAACAAAGAGAAAGTTTCCATTGAAATACAGGAAGAAAAATTAAAAACCGCCCTGAAAGAAATTGGTGTTGACCTGAAGAATCTTTATTTATCGGATGCCAATGCGGATTATGTAAAAGTAAAATGGAGAACCAAAGACGTTCTGACCAAAAAAGACTACACCTTAAAAGTGAGGGACGCTGTGACTGTAGGGCAGGTTTTTCAGCAACTTGATAAAATTGAGATCACTGACGCCGGTATCAAAAGAGTCAATCACTCAAAGATAGACAGCTTAAAAAAAGAGGTCAGGATAATGGCAATAAAGGCTGCCAAAACTAAAGCGGATTACCTGTTGGCGGCTATCGGAGAACAAACCGGAAAACCACTCATCATAAGAGAAGAAGATCACGCTTACATCGACCCGGCCATGTTAAATGTACGCGGAGGACGAGCTTCAGCAAACTCATATCTTGTTGACGGAAGTAAAGAGATCGGAGAAGACGAGATCCAGTTCCGGAAAATAAAAATTCAGAGCGCGGTTTATGTGAAATTTTTAATTAAATGATAACGGAGATAGGCAGCGACGCCTCTGAAAATTTTTATATTCAACCAGCCTGGCTATCTTCGTAACATCGCAGTTCACTCCAATTGCTGCATGTCTTTTATGAGATCGTTAAGAATAAGCCTCTTGTTTTTTGTTTTTCAAATCCATCTTTTTAGTCAAAGCGAAAAATTGCTGAATACCGACAGTCTTTTGACAGATCTGTCCATTCTCAGAACTACGCTGGAAGAGAACCATCCTCTGGTTTTTGAATATGTTTCAAAAGGTCAATTCGATAAATTGTCATCGAATCTGCAAAAAGAAATTGCCGCGGGACAAACAGCTTCACAGTTCCAGGCTTCCCTGAGCAGGTATCTGGGCCAGATGGGTTGCGGGCATACCCTTGTTTATCCTTCCGAAACAACCAGTAAAAAATTGCTAGCCAATAATGATCTGCCATTTGACATCGTTATTCTGAACGATTCTATCTTTATTTCACAAACCTATGGCACGGTTGATAAAAACTATTCCGGCGCTGCCATTACAGCCATCAACCATCTTCCTGCGAAAGTATTTTTAGAATCCGCTTTCAGCATCATCAGCGCAGACGGTCACAATACAGGTTTTAAAAAAAGCGTACTCAAAAGAAAGTTCAATTATTATGTGAACGAAGTTTTCAACTTCCCTGATAGTCTTATGTTCTCCACTACTAAATGTACGTTTGTTGTAAAATTCCCCACCCGGTTTACCAGGGAGGAGGAAGAAGAAAATTTACCTTTTTTTAAACCGCTTGCTGATATTCCCGGCACGCTGCTGCTGTCGCTCCCCAATTTTGACGAAGGCAGAGGAACGATTAAAAAGTGTTTTCGTTTTATCAATAAAAATAAAGTCGAGCATCTGATCATCGACCTTCGCGAAAATGGCGGTGGCAACGGCAATATAGGTTCGTACCTGCTTTCGTACCTGATTGACACAACCATCGTTTATTATTTGGACAAAAAAACAACACCGGTCAGATACGGTGAATATTTAACGGGAGGCCAGGGTTTCATGATCAGCAACCTTTATGAAATGAAGGACAGCAGTATAAAAAGTTATTATTTTAAAGTGCGGCCAAGGAAAAAGACCCACTTCGACGGCAAAGTGTATGTGCTCATCAATGGTGCTGTATTTTCAACAGCCGCCTACGTTGCGTCTTTTTTAGAGCAAAAAACGGGCGCTGTTTTTATTGGAGAAGAAACCGGCGGGTCGCACCATGCCATTGGCGGCGGCGTTATCAAGACCCTGAATCTTCCGTATTCACAAACCAGGATCAAATTTCCCATGTATAAATGGATCTTTGATAGCACCACTCCAAATACCGGTCGCGGCACAATGCCCGATGTTGCTGTTCGTTATACTATACAGGACGTGTTGGAGCATACGGACCTGGAGTATAAAAAGGCTAAAGAACTGATCGGGATTAAAGGAAACTGATGTGAAGCAAGACCTACAATTTGGTAACTATCCTATACTTTTGAGTTATTAAGATAGTTTTGGAGGACTTTATTAATAGTTCTGACGAATTATGATCAGTATTTTACAGTTAAACTTTTTCAAAACCCGATAAGCACACAAACAAAATTAAGTACTGACAAATGAGAATAATTTTGATATTATTGACTTTTCACGCACAGACCTTTTTCGGGTCTTGTAAAGCGTCAGAGAACCCGAGAATTTCTAATGCCACTTTTAAAATTGTAGCGAAAATGGCAAAATACAACATGTTGATGGGGGAAGCTGTTGGTTATTCTGGCGAGAAGCCCGACCAATTTAAGAGGTTTGAAAAGTTACAACGAAGGGCAAACAAAAATGAACTGCTTGAATTAACTAAACATAAGAATGGCGTAGTGCGATGCTACGCTGTTTGGGCATTGAGTCATGATTCTACGGTGGACATTTTTTCGATTGTTATTAAACATTTATCAGACGATGAGTTAATCTGGACTCAATTTGGTTGCTCTGTTGATCAGGAAAGAGTGGGAGATTTTATTATCAATCTTGTTACGCCTGGCTACGTCGATTTAACATCCCAGAAGTTAGACTCTTTAGAGTTTGTTAAGCTTGACAGTATTTTGATTTACAGCGCCAATAACTTAAACGCCAGATCAGCAGCTATGGAGCGTGCACCAATGTCTGAAAGTCATTATCAGCTTGTAAAGGAAATAGTCAAATCAAAAAATGATCCTTCTGCAGTTGTTGCATTGGCTCGTTATCACAGGAAAGACGATATTCCCTTGATAAAAGGAAGCGCCTACGATGACAACAATTCTTTTGTTTATCAGGCAATAATACAATTTCCAGAGCCGGATTTTCTTCCATTCCTGGATGCACACCAGAGAGCAACACTCGACAAGGAATATTATAGTAGAGAATGGGCTGACTTGTACGAAGCTATTGCGACTTATAAGAACAAAGAGGCTCTCGAAATTCTAAAGCGACCTTTGAGTCAAGTAAAGTCCTCAGACATACGAAAATATCATATTGATTTTGTTTTCAACGCTATCAGTGACAAAAGGATACCATTATACGATAGCCTTCTCTGGTACTTTTTTGAAAACGAACAGAAAACCACAAAAACTGTGTATAGATATTTTGTAAATATGGATCCAGAACGCGCGTACTCCGTGACTAGAAGATATCTTAGTTCAAATGATGCTATGACTGAGGCGCAAAATAGTTATGATTATGAAGACAATGATGAAAATGTAGGTTTGCTGTCACTTATGTTGCAACAGGTATTAAAACAAGATAAAAACTCAGGCGTAGAAATAATTTGTAAGAATTTAAGGGAAACCACCGATCGTCTCTATCCTATATTTGTTGAGCATGCTGATCAATTAAAGGACAAAAGTTTTATTGAGCCGTTATTTTCTAAACTCCAGACCGAGACTAACCCGCATATTTATCTGGATATTGTAAAAACACTGATAAATTATAACAGCTACGAGATTAATCATCGAATTTTGCAAACTCGTAAGACAAATATTAACCTAAACAGAGATTGGGGTGGCAAAGAACTCGATAAGTTACTCGAAGAAAATAAGATAAGGTAAGTTGGACTAGTTAAAAAGACAGACAAAACTCCTCATGGGGATCTTGATAAGGCGGAAAGGTTAAGGAAATATTATTTGCAACAAACAACTAATAAAAAATGAAAAAGAAAACTTTAAAAACAATCAGCTTCGACGAAATCACCGACAGGCATATCGGTAAACGCGGCACAGCTAAAAGGGAAGCGTTTGAACAGGAGTTACGTTTTGATCTTCTTGGTGAAGCGATTAAAGAGGCTCGAAAAAAAAGACACCTGACGCAGGAAGAACTTGGCGAACTGGTGGGGGTTAAGAAATCGCAGATTTCTAAACTGGAGAATAGTTTAACAGATGCCAGGTTCGAAACGATCATTAAGGTCTTTAAAGCATTAAACGCTAAAATTAATTTTAATGTGGAGTTGCTCAACCAGAAAGTCAAGGTGGCATAAAAATGCATTTGGTGGCCGGGGCCGACAGAGACTTTCTGAGCTGTTTTTTTACCACCATCCCATAAACAATGAAACAAGCCCAAAAAAGAATTGACAGTTTTCTCTTTCCAGCATTGTTGTTGGTGATGTTCGTAGCATGCGGTGAAGCCCGGCAGACAAGTCCGGGCGAAATTGTTAACGAAGCAGATACGCTGGCCAGATACGAGCGGTTCCGTACGGTTTTTTATTCAGATTCTTCAGGTTTTAATTTTTATAAAGATTCCCTTAACAGAAGGAAGTTTGCGATTCTTTCATGGGATTCCGCGCGAATCCGGCTTTATCAGTTTATTGACAAGCGCTGGATGTTGACGGACTCAGTAGTTCCGGCTTTCCGGATCGATAAAATTGAATACAAACAGTTGAACAATGATCAGCATCCGGATATTGTTGTTCAGCGTCAGACCATTCCTAACGACAGGAACATCGTTTTTATTTTTAATGACAAAACGGGCAGGTTCGAACACCGTTCCGATTACGACATGAGTCATGTAAATTATTATAACATGACACTTACTTCCAAAGAATATTACGATACGCTTAAGCACCATTGGGAGCAAACATCCTATCAATTTTCAAAAGCCGGTAAAAAAATACCATACCGTTCATACGAGTTATTTTCTACAGCATCAAAGCCCTTCGGTCGCGTTGATTTTTTTCAATACAACAAAGGACAAAAAACCATGATCCGGAGCGATTCGGGCAAGGTGGAGGGGATCTGGTATGGAGGCAGAGAATGGATAGAAACGTTAGGCAGGGATTATTTCTCGTGGTCTGAAGAGAATTTAAAATAAACAGGTCAACGGGCAGACCCATATTCAATTAAGCCACTGACATTTTTTAATAAGTTCTCTCGATGTTCCTGGATTGTATCTTAAGCAATTGCTCTTCGTCGTGATTTTTCCTTAGATTTATACTCACCTAAAAATGTAACCATGAAAACATCAACAAAAGCAATTATCTCTTTAATTGTATTGATTCCCACGATTGTACTGGTGTCTTCTTTCACTCAACCTGCTTCAGAACTCCAGTATGCCACCCTGCGCACAACTGAGGCAATAGGTATGTCCACAATAATTATTGTTTATGAGGGCAAAACTGAAGAGTATGAGCTGAGCAAAGGATCGAGCAGCAATCAGAAGTCAAATACCCAGGCCATTAACAAAGCGATCAACCTGCTTACTTCTAAAGGTTATGAATTGGTTTCTCAATCAGGCGGTGACTATATTTCGACGTATTCGTTTGTTAGGAAATAATGCTTTTCAGGCCAGCTGGATTTGAAAAAATATTTACTTTGTTTTCGCAGAGTATTTTTTTAGAAGTGTTAATTTAATCCATCCGGGCAGACAAGAGGACGAATCGGTATATTTATTGTCTTGATATATCACGTTGCGGACGCTTTAATCCCTGATTGATAGATTTTTTTAGTATCAACAGACACAAAATATAACAAGTTA
>CAZFCR010000122.1:0-8969 GCA_964517305.1 uncultured Akkermansia sp. | reverse complement strand
CAAGGTTTACAAGGCGGCCTTCAGCCAGCACAATGATGTCTTTACCATTGATGGTATATTTATCCACCTGTGGTTTAATAACGTCTTTTGTGTTACCGTAAGTTTTGTTTAACCAGGCCATGTCGATTTCGGTATCAAAGTGACCGATGTTACAAACAATGGCGCCATGTTTCATGGCTTCGAAATGACGGCCTACAACGATGTCCTTGTTACCTGTAGTGGTTACAATGATATCGGCAAGTTTCACCGCGTTGTCCATTTTCTGAACCTGGTAACCGTCCATTGCCGCCTGAAGCGCGCAGATAGGATCGATCTCTGTAACGATCACACGCACACCCTGTGAAGACAAGGATTGCGCAGAACCTTTTCCTACGTCGCCATAACCGGCAACAACCGCTACTTTACCTGCAAGCATGATGTCGGTAGCGCGACGGATCGCATCAACCAGTGATTCGCGACAGCCGTATTTGTTATCAAATTTAGATTTGGTAACTGAATCGTTCACGTTAATAGCAGGCAGCATCAGGGTGCCTTTAGCCATACGTTCGTATAAACGGTGAACACCGGTGGTGGTTTCTTCTGAAAGACCACGGATGCCCGCAGCCAGTTCAGGATACTGATCAAACACCATGTTGGTAAGATCGCCACCATCATCAAGGATCATGTTAAGCGGTTTGCGCTCTTCGCCGAACCAGAGGGTCTGTTCAATACACCAGTCAAATTCTTCAGCGGTCATGCCTTTCCATGCATATACCTGAATCCCTGCAGCAGCGATGGCCGCGGCAGCGTGATCCTGTGTTGAGAAAATATTACATGAGCTCCAGGTTACTTCAGCACCCAGTTCTACAAGTGTCTCGATCAAAACGGCAGTCTGAATGGTCATGTGGAGACAACCCGCGATGCGCGCGCCTTTAAGAGGCTTGGTAGCGCCATATTCTTTGCGGAGTGCCATCAGGCCAGGCATTTCTTCTTCCGCCAATTTAATTTCTTTACGACCCCATTCTGCTAAGGAGAGATCTTTTACTTTGTACGCAGTGTACTTTGTTGCTGTAGCTGGCATGTTTTATTATTTGTTTTTTATTTTTAAAGGATTACAAAGATAAGCTTTAAGTTTGTAATTCTCAAGCCTTTGTTGTGGTTCAGATCAGGGATATAAATGTTAATATAAAAATAGGGATCCTTGATCTGGCCCTGTTTACACAGCATAACAAACAGCTTCCAAAAAGGTTGGCAGAAAAAGAAGGCGCCCAATTCCTGTTAAAAAAGCTGCTCCGTAATTCGGATTTTGAGTTGCTTTACACGGAAAATGGAAAACCTTATCTTAACTCAGGTTTGCCGCATATTTCCATCTCGCATTCGCACGACAGGCTGGCGATTATCGCCAACCAGGCAGCGCCTACGGGTATCGACATTGAACTGGTTCGCGACAAGGTGTTACGAATCAGACATAAGTTTCTGAATACTGATGAAGCTGTGGTTTGCGGCGATGATGTTGCGCGATTGATCACTGTATGGGCTGCCAAAGAAACGCTGTATAAGGTTGATGGTTTGAAGGGACTCGATTTTCGGGAACACCTCGCCGTTGAGTTTAAAAACAACGGACAGATCAGAGGAGTCATCAAACGGGAGGGATCCGTTAAAGAATACATCCTGCAGCCAGAGCTAACCGACGATTACGCACTTGTATACGTATTAAATGAAATTTGAGGAATTGCTGAAAAAATTAAGATCTGGTAAAAAGCCCATGCTGGCTGTGCTGATCGATCCTGATAAATTTAATCCGGAACTGGTTCAGCTTGCGAACGAAAGCCGTGTCAGCTGTTTTTTGCTGGGCGGCAGTCTGCTCGAAAAAGGCGACCTTAACAAAACACTCAAAGCCATTAAAAAGATCTCGGCCATTCCGGTTGTACTTTTTCCCGGCGACGAAAAACAGCTCAGCCGCGGAGCGGATGGTTTGTTGCTGCTGAGCCTGCTCTCGGGCCGTAATCCTGACTACCTCATTGGCAAACACGTAACAGCAGCGCCTATTATCCGGCGCATGAAACTGCCTTACCTTTCAACCGCTTATCTGCTGATTGGCAATGCTCACAAATCCAGCACACAAAAAGTAACCCGCACAAGCCCTATAGATCCCCGGAACAAACGTTACATCATCAACACCGCGATCGCAGCTGAACAACTCGGTTTTGGCGCGGTGTACCTCGAAGGAGGAAGCGGCAGCAAACGCTCGCTACCAGCGGATCTGATCAGAACCATCAGGAAGGAAATTGCGCTTCCGCTGATCGTTGGTGGTGGGATCGACTCCGCTCAGAAAACACGTGATGCCATTAAAGCCGGGGCCAATCTGGTGGTAATTGGCAATGCGCTCGAAAAAAATGTATATTTATTGCGGGACATCAGCTTATGTTTTTAGACAAAACCTTGATTTTACTGCAATGCGGAGGCATTTAATATGAAGTTAGTTGTGATAACACCTTCTAAGGATGTGCCGGACGAACATACCCTGGTAACAAAAATGTTCGAAAGCGGACTTTCTACGCTGCATTTGCGCAAGCCGCGTTTTTCCACCAACCAGATGTCGCAGTACATTGCCCAGATCCCTGTTCATTTTCACAACCGCATTGTGATCCATTCGCATCACAGCCTCGCCATCAGGTATAAACTCAAAGGCATTCATCTCAGCCGCGAACACCTTGAAAAAAACTGGCGTTACTGGTTTATCAGCACACGACTGAAAATGCGTTTTTCACGTACCTCCAAAAGCCGCTCCTATTCAAGGCTGCAACAGGTTTACCATCATGAGGAGCAGGATTATGATTATTTTCTGATCGGCACCATGTTCAATAATATGACCGGCGAACTTTACAGTGGTTTTTTTGAAGAAGGCGTCATCGCGGCCAATAAAAACAGCGGCAAAAAATTGATCGCCCGCGGGGGCACTTCGCCTTCGAGCATTGCCAAAGCCCATCGTTACGGATTCAGCGGCATTGCCTTTAACTCATTTTTATGGAACGGGGAATCGCCTTACGAGAATTTTTTGAAGTTGCTGGAAGAATTTAAACGCAATGAGATCTTAGTTGAATAGTGACACTGGCAGGACTGATAGCACTCATTACCGGAACCCTCGGCGTATGGCTCACCATTAAGCAGAATATTTTTTGCTGGCCGGTATCGCTTATCGCTGTGCTTGTCTCTATCCTCGAGTTTTTTAATGAAAGACTTTATGGCGATATGGCCCTGCAGGTTTTTTATTTTTTTGCCGGTGTTTACGGCTGGATCTTCTGGAAAAAAAACAGCGGGAAAACATTCATTGTCACGCATGCGGGATTAACTACAATTCTTATTTTGATTGTTTTAACCATCGCGCAGGTCTTTGTGTATTATAATCTGCTGCGTTATTTCAGGGGCGACCGGCCTTTTTTCGACGCAATTTTAACAGCGGGAAGTCTGAGCGCTACTTACATGATGACACGCAAATGGATTGAGAACTGGATGGCCTGGGTGCTGATAGACGGCGCGTATGTGGCCTTGTTTGCATTAAAATCGATGTGGCTGTTTGCCTTGCTGTACCTGTTTTTTACGGTAATGGCTTTTTACGGATGGATGTCATGGCGGAAAACAGCATCATCAAAATAGCGGTTCTGGGTGCGGAAAGCACCGGTAAGACCGCGCTTTGCGAAGCGCTGGCCCGGCACTATCGCACCGTGTGGGTACCTGAGTATGCGAGAGAATACTTTAACGATTCGGATATTTACAATTATACGCTAGAAGATCTTGTAACCATAGCGCGTGAACAATTGATCCGCGAAACACAGTTGTTGCGCGATGCAAACCGGATCTTGTTTTCAGACACCACTCTGGTGACTTTAAAGATCTGGGCGGAACTCGAATTTGAAACCACGCCGGATTTTATAAAACAGAAGCTGGGGGAAGAAAGATACGATCATTATTTCCTCACAGATAATTCCGTTAACTGGCAGGCCGATCCTCTGCGGCAAAACAAACACAGCCGTGATCTGCTTTTTGAAATGAATGCGTTTGAACTTAAAAAACTTGGCGCGGATTACACTGTCATTACTGGTCTTGACGAACAACGCCTGGAACAGGCGGTAACGGTAATAGATAAAAAGTTTTTTTAAGGACCGTTCTTGTAGGGTAGGCTCTGAAAATCTGACGGATAGTTGATCAGGTTAGATGTAATTGTTAGATTTGGATAAGGCATTAATAGCCGTCCATCTTAACCCAAAAAATTCCGTCATGGTCAAAAAGAAAATTTTTGTCTTCAGCCTGTTCCTGCTGCTTGCCGTTACAGTTTCATCTAAAACAGAAGTGTTTGTTTATCTAAATACAGACGACTGTATCGGGTGCAATCACCTCCTTTCTTATTTTAAATAACTGGATAAGAAAGTTAGCAAAACCATGGTCACAACAAAAAAGGCGCAGCCTTTTATTGAAGAAATGCTGGAGCCGCACCAGTTCAGAAAAGATGATTTTACATGGTCCTTTGTTGAGAATGATTTTTTCATCCGGAAAAATGGAGATAAAGTTGACCTGTGCCCTTCTTATTGCCTCGTTTACCTGAACGGGTTAAAAAAAGATTCTTTTTTGCTGAAAGCCATTCAAAGTAATGTATCAAAGGTTAATGCAATGAAAGGCTCCAGCGGCCCGCAACTAATGCGGATCGCTGTTCCGGATTCAATTAAATTATCTGACAGAATCGACGTATACGTGAAAGGTAACGTGATAAATATTCAGGATGACCTGTTGAATAAAAACGTTTATTTAAGGATGGACAATAAACGGCCGGTGATCTCCGAAGCGATTGTAATTAAAGGATCAGAGTTTAACATACAGGACTTTCTCGCCAATAATTGTTTTGATACGGCTGTGTATCGCAAAAGCCGGAAAACGTTGATTGCAAATGGAGCAGGCCTGCCGGCCATTGAGAGCGCTTTTGTGGCAGATTCAGCGATTCACCTGATGACCTCGCTTTATTATCCCATCCCAAAAGGAGGAAATGATACCGTTTTAAGTCAGAAAAATTTTATTTACACACGGTCGTTGTCGGATTCAAAAAAGACGAGTCTTCAGTGTGTGGTAACAGACGGACTTTATGAACCACTGACTGGAAAATACGTCCTGAACCCCTCCATGCCTTTCATTATCAAAGATAGTCGCGCTTATTTCTCGGTCAGCGACTACGAAGATCCTTTAGAAAAGGAGTTCCTCGCGGAGTTTAAGTTGAGCGCACTTAAACCGAAATTTGTTGCTATAGTTCCCAATACCACCGGGCCCTTCAGGTATGCAAAAAAATCTGAAGGCTTTATGCTGAACAAACGTTTGAATAAAAACTTTTATTTTTCAACGCAGCATCCTTACTTTTATGATTACCTGCGAAACGAACAGTTTCAATTAAATCCCGCCGACTTCACCCTCAACTTCAGGCGCGATTATTATATACAGGATGTGATCCGGTCAGGGGAAAACATCCAGCTGCTTTATTCAATCGGCTCGCACCTCATAAAAAACACCTATGACAAAGATAAAAAGCTGCTTTCCAGCGAAGAGGTGGTGCTCAGGGAAGAGTTGGATATAACTCACGCGAAGTTTTTAACAGCAGATTCGTATCTGTTTTTGGATAAAGGAGATTTGGTGTTTTACAGGCCTTAAAAGATCAATAGATCTAAACAACCTAAATCTTAACGCCACCCATTTCACAGATGATCGTGAATTCAGGATCTGTTACGCGGCCAACGCTTAGTCTGCTCAGGCGCACGAGGTCCATGTTGGCGAGTCTGGGCTCTTTTTTGATCTCGGCCAGCGTCACCGGTTTTTTCATGTCCTTAAAAGGCGCAAAGTCAACGGCCACCCAGTTCGGATCGTCGGTGCCGGGATCTTGGTAGTGTTCTTTTACCACTTTGGCAATGCCAACAATCTCGGTGCCTTCGTTGCTGTGATAGAAAAAAGCCAGGTCGCCTTTTTTCATGGCCCTGAGATTATTGCGGGCGGCGTAATTGCGCACACCGTCCCATCCGGTTTTTTTGTCTTTTTTAAACTGTTCCCAGCTGTATTTAAAGGGTTCAGATTTGATGAGCCAGAAATTCATTTTTGCCTTTGATTAGCGGCCTAAATTAGCTTTTAAATGTTAAATCCTCAAGATATTGCAGATTCCTGAGACAAATCAGATTTTACCTTTAAATCTCCATTGTATTTGCTTAAAAATTGCCTACATTTGCACCCGAATTAAAAAGCTTTTTAATACAAAATTTCGGAATGGCCAGTAAAATCAATACAAACACGAAGTTTCCAGCAGTCTTATTTTTAGTTTTTGCCCTGTTTTTCAGCTTTTCTCTTAAAATCAGCGCGCAGCACGAAGAAACACACCACAGCGATACCCTCACGGGCACCCATACCGAATTAAAACACGAAACCACCCACAACGAGGCGGATGAAGAGGTTGACATTACCAAGGTGGCATTTGAGCACATTCTTGATTCACACAGCTGGCATTTCTGGGGCGAAGGCCACGACGCGGTATCTCTTCCGCTGCCTGTGATCCTGAAAGGTAAAAATGGCCTGGCTGTTTTTATGTCTTCTGAGTTTCACCACGATGCCCACGGCACTGTGGTCGTTGAAAAGAACGGAGATCGTTTTGTGAATTTTGAAGAAAAGATCTATTACGCTTCTGAAAATGCTAATGAACACGGACAATACCTCGAAACTTCCACCAACGAAAAAGGAGAAGTGGAAGTATTAAACGAAGCGGTGCTCGATTTTTCAATCACCAAAAACGTGACACAGATGTTCATCTCTGTTATTGTTCTGATCCTCATTTTTACATCTATCGCAAAAGCATACAAAACACAGGGTGTTACTTCAGCGCCAAAAGGCAAACAGTCGTTTTTTGAGCCGCTGGTTGTTTTTGTTCGCGACGATATTGCCAAAGGCAACATTGGCCACACTTACGAAAAATACGTGCCTTACCTGCTCACTGTGTTTTTTATGATCCTTATCAATAACGTGTTTGGTTTGATCCCGATCGGCGCCAACCTTACCGGGAACATCGCATTTACCCTGGTGCTTTCGGTTTTCACACTCATCATCACCAATGTTAACGGTAACAAAAATTACTGGTCACACATTTTTCTGCCACACGCGCCAAAAGCCATCTGGCCAATCCTGATTCCAATTGAAGTAGTTGGTATCCTCACTAAACCTTTCGCTTTGATGATACGTTTGTTCGCGAACATCACTGCGGGTCACATCATTGTGATTTCACTCGTTGGTCTGATCTTTGTTTTCAAAACCATTTACATCGCGCCGGTATCTGTAGCATTTGCTTTGTTTATCGACGTGCTGGAGTGCCTGGTTGCATTTTTACAGGCTTACATCTTCACCATGCTTACCGCTTTGTTCATTGGCTCAGCAGTTGCCGATCACAACGAAGACGGCGCGCACACTGAAGATGACGACAAGCTGGCGCACGCCAAACATTAATAAAGGAATAATTTAAACCAACATAAAAACAAAAACAAAATGACAGGAAGTATCGCAGCAATCGGAGCAGGCTTAGCCGTAATCGGCGCAGGCATCGGTATCGGACAAATTGGTGGTCATGCAATGGATGCCATTGCACGTCAACCTGAAGCTACCTCGAAAATTCAGACAGCTATGATCATCGCTGCAGCCCTTGTAGAAGGTGTTGCATTATTCGGTGTGGTAGTGTCTCTGATGTCGAGATAATTTCAAAAAAACAAAACCGGCGCTTTTACGGTTGGTAAAGGCCCGGTTTTTAAAATCAAAACAAAACAACAAAATATATACAATGGACTTATTTATCCTCGCAAGCCTGATAGAACCAGCAGTTGGTCTCATTTTCTGGACCAGCATCACGTTTATTCTCCTGGTATTTATACTTGGAAAATTCGCATGGAAGCCTATTCTCAGTGCTATTAAAACCCGTGAAAAAGGAATTGAAGAAGCTCTGGCAAGTGCTGAAAGGGCATTGAACGACATGCGCGAACTGAAGGCTGCCAACGAGGTGATCCTGAATCAGGCCCGCACCGAGCGCGACAGCATGCTGAAAGAAGCACGCGAAACAAAGGACAGCATCATTGCGGAAGCCAAACAAAAAGCCAACTCAGAAGCTGACCGCATCATGTCTTCGGCGCGCGAACAAATTGCGAACGAAAAAAACGCGGCTATCTCTGAACTTAAAAAACAGGTAGCAGTGCTTTCTATCGAGATCGCTGAAAAGATCCTTAAATCTGAATTGTCGAACGACGAAAAACAAAAGGCTTTGGTTTCAAACCTGATGAAAGACGTTAATCTGAACTAACACATGATAGCTGCAGGAAGATACGCAAGTGCTTTAATGGGCCTGGCCAACGAGAAAAACAAACTCGATGCCGTAAGGAATGACATGCAGACCGTTAAAAAGGTGTATGATGAGAACCATGAATTTATGCTCTTCATCAAAAGCCCGGTAATTAAAACCGATAAAAAACTCAGTGTCATTGAGAGTATCTTTAAAGGAAAAGTAGAAGACATCACGCTTTCTTTCCTGAAACTGATCACATCCAAACGCCGCGAATCCTATATCAGGGAAATTGCCGTTGCCTTTGACGAACAGTATAAAACCGACAAAAACATTTTTACAGCGGTTGTCACTTCTGCCCGCGGGCTTGATAAACAAACGCGCGAGAAGGTGCTTGATCTGGTGAAAACACAGTTAAAAGGCGAAGTTGACCTGGTTGAGAAAGTGGACGAGTCTACCATTGGTGGATTTATCCTCAAGATAGGCGACAAACAGATCGATAAATCTGTATCACGCCAGCTGAGCAACCTCAAAAAAGAATTAAACAAGAATTAATAAAAAACAATCCATACAAAATGGCTGAAATAAAACCGGCAGAAGTATCTGCAATTTTAAGACAACAATTAAGCGGCTTTAAAAGCGAAGCTGAATT
>CAZFCR010000121.1:0-9009 GCA_964517305.1 uncultured Akkermansia sp. | reverse complement strand
GTAGACAAAAATTTTTAACCCAAAATGAAAAAAGAATTAAACCGGTATACCAGCAAACTAAGTTTGTTATTGCTTTTCAGCGCGATTGGTTTTGGCAGTGTGGCCAACAATATGTCATTAGCAGCAGGTGGTTCAGACAGTGACATCACCAGACAAAAAATCTGCTTCACCGAAAACAAAGGCCAGGTGCGTGACCAGGATCAGAGGGCGAGACCGGATGTATTGTTCAGTGGTACCGACGGTCAGCTTGTTTATCATTTAAAAAACAATGGCATCTCTTACCAATTAAATAAAGTGAAGAGCTGGAAAAAAATTCTGGTGCCCGGAAAAGGGATCAATCAAAAAGAACAAACAACACCCGATCAGATCGATGTTTACAGATTGGATGTCAACTGGGTCAACGTTAATGTAAAGGCAGGCATTAAAACAGGTGCAGCCCTGGAAGGCCATGAAAATTATTATACCAGAGGCTGTGCCAACGGGGCATTAATGGTGAAAAGTTATAAGAGTGTCAGTTATCAGAAGATTTACCCGGGAATCGATTTAATATGGTATCAGAAAGACGGGCGTTTAAAATACGATTATGTGGTAGCGGCGGGCGCCAATTACAAGGACATTCAATTAGACATTCAGGGCGCAGAAAAAATATGGGTTAACGATAAGGGAGAATTGATTTTAGAAACGCCGTTTGGTGATGTTGCTGAACAAGCGCCATTGGTGACGCAAAACGGCAGCGTATTAAAATCACGCTGGTTGGTAAACGATCACCGGGTCGCTTTTGAAATAGATAATATTGATCCCGGACAAACCGTCATCATCGATCCGGCTGTGCGTGTGTGGGGTACTTATTACGGAGGAAGCGGAGCAGAGATGATCACTTCAACTACGATCGACGCCTTCAACAACGTATATTCTGCAGGTTATACGGATTCTGGCGGCGGCACGACCATTGCCACGAGCGGAAGCCATCAATCTACTTTCAACGGAACAGTTATTGCTTTTTTAATGAAACTAAATGCAAGTGGTATACGGCAATGGGGCACCTATTATGGCGATGCTCAGGAATTTGGAAATTCATGTGCAGCAGATGCGTCCGGCAATGTGTACCTGGCAGGCCAAACTTCTTCAACAACAGGAACGGTGATTGCTACTCCAGGGAGTCATCAGGCAGTTTTTGGCGGCGGTAACGAGGATGCTTTCCTTGTAAAATTTGACGCGAACGGTGTGCGTTTGTGGGGCACCTATTACGGCGGCTCCGGGTCACTGGACAATGGCAACACCTGCGCGACAGATGTTTTCGGGAATGTTTATTTATCCGGCCAAACCACTTCCGCCTCAGGTTCGGAGATCAGCACGCCAGGCAGTCACCAGGAGATCTTTGGAAACAATGTGGACGCTTTCCTGGTAAAATTTAACGGCAACGGCGTGCGTCAATGGGCCACCTATTATGGCGGACCAGGGCTTGAGTACGGCTATTGCACCACGGATCCTTCAGGCAATGTATATTTAACCGGCTTAACCACTACCTGGACAGGAACGGCCATCGCTACGAGCAACGGTCATCAGGCGAATTCAGGAGGAGGGATCTTCGATGCCTTTCTGGCGAAATTTGATGCCAACGGCGTGCGGCAGTGGGGGACCTATTATGGTGGGCTAAACAGCGACCAGGCGAGTTCCTGCACAAGCGATGCTTCGGGTAATATTTTTATGGCAGGCTACACTGATGCAAATACACCCCTGGATACAATTGCCACAACAGGCAGCCACCAGACTGTTTACGGGGGTGGGGTTGAAGACGCGTTCCTGGTAAAATTTAATGCCGCAGGTGTGCGTCAATGGGGAACTTACTACGGAGGAACAGGTTCAGACTTTGCTTATTCCTGTTCAGCCGATGCTTCGGGTAATGTGTATCTGGCGGGTTCTACAACTTCTACCGCGGGTGGTGTCATAGCAACACCAGGAAGCTACCAGTCTGTTATTCCCGGAAACGTGTTTCTGGTAAAATTTAATCAGGCGGGTGTGCGTTTGTGGGGAACTTATTATGGAGGATCTGCGATAGATTTTAGTGGGGCGTATGCCTGTACAGCAGATGGTTTGGGTAATTCTTATCTGGCTGGATTTACCGATGCCGCCTTTGGCACCAACATAGCAACTCCAGGAAGTCACCAGGATGTTTTTGGAGGATTGTCTGATGGTTTCCTCGTGAAATTCAATGATTGCACCGCAGCCACTCCACCTTCTGCTATTAACGGCTTAACGACCACATGTCCCGGCCTGCTGCAATACAGCGTCAGCCCGGTGCCGGGCGCGGTCTCTTATTCATGGTTGTTGCCAGCAGGCTGGATAGGCTCAAGCACAACAAATACCATTGGCGCCTTATCGGGAAGCAGTGGTACGATCAGCGTGTCAGCTTCAAACGCCTGTGGTAAAAGCGATCCGCAAAAACTGAGTGTCACCATTCAGATTTGTTCAGGTGTGAATGAGTTTGTTAACGAGGAGCTTCAAGTCAATGTATTTCCCAACCCAAACAACGGCCAGTTTGAATTAAACATCAATGGTGCCGCCATCACGGGACAGGTAAAGATTAAAATGTATGATCTGGTGGGTGCATTGGTGCTTGAAACGGAATTTATGAATGATGATACAACTAAAAAGATCAATGCCAGTCAACTTTCAAAAGGCGTTTATTTTGTAAAAGTTTATTCGGACTCTCGGGAATACGTTAAAAAAATTGTTGTTAATCCATAAAAAAATCATTCACACATAAATTACGCGATATGAAAATCAAAATATTAATAACAGTTCTGCTGATGGCAGGTATCCGGAGTTTCGCGCAGAGTCCGCGTCTCTCTTTAATGGAAGAGTTTACCGGTGAAAACTGCGGACCCTGTGCCTATGTCAATCCCGGCTTAAATGCAGTGATGGCAGCCAATGCGTCACAGGCCATTGCGATCAAATGGCAGGTGGCTATTCCAACCGCGCCCACAGCTACCTGGTCTTTGTATCAGACCAATTCTACAGACATCAATGCCCGCGAAGCTTATTATTCGATCAACTCGGCGCCTTCCGCAAAAATGGACGGACAATTCCTGTCTGTGTTTAGTCCCGGTTCAACTGATAATGCTGGAAACGTCAGCACAGGGTTAATCAACGCCGCGCAGTCGGTGCCATCCCCCTTTCAAATTACTCTGCTGCGGGATTGGGATGCTACCTGCAGTGCCGTAAATCTTACCATTACTTTGCAGGCGAGCATGAATTATTCATCGGCCGGCACTTTAAAATTTCACACTGTGATGGTGGAAAGGTTAATTCAGTTCAGTGTTCCGCCGGGCAATAACGGTGAATACGATTTTGAAGACGTTGCCATCAGATCGTTTCCTTCCATCAATGGCTAAACGATCAGCAATAACTGGACTGTTGGACAAACACAGACATTTACACTGAGTTGCCCGATACCGTCTTATACAAGAAACAAAAATGAAATCGCCATGGTGGGTTTTATCCAGGACGATGGCAATAAAAATGTGTTGCAGGCCGCGAGAGCAGATAAAGTTCCGGTTCCTGCAGATGCTTTGACCGGGCTCAATGCAAAGGTGGATGTGACCTGTTCGTCTGTGATCAAACCACAGATCAGCATCTACAATAACGGATCAAATCCCATCACATCGTTTACCGTTATTCCATACATAGATGCGGTGGCCGGCACTATCACTACCTGGAACGGCAATTTAGCTGTAGGCAGTGCTACAACGCTTGTTTTAAACAGTGTCAATACAATAGTGGCCAATGGGCCTCATACGTTTTCTTATCAATTGGTCATGAACAACCCCTATAACTTTACAAAAATTTCCAACGGCGTCAATTTTCTCGTTGCCACAGATCATCAGTCGGCGCCGGTGGCTGAAGCTTTTTCGGGTACAACTTTTCCGCCTATAAAGTGGACCGCTGTCAATCCAAATAACGGGCCATCGTGGAGCAGGGCGACGAACGTGGGAAGTTATGCCAATCCGGCCAGCCTGGGTGCGCTTAAATTTAATTTTTACGCGAACCCTGTTGTGGGCGACGAGGACGAATTGTATCTGCCTCCGGTTGATCTGAGCGGAACAGCGGTGCCTGTGTTGTCGTTTGATCTTGCGAAAGCCCAGCGAGGAACAGCTCAGGATCAGCTGGTGATTCTTGTTTCCAAAGATTGTGGTGCCACATGGACCACCGTGTACGACAAAGCAGGGCAACAACTGGCAACAGGTGCTACCGCGTCAACAGCAGTTAACGTGCCAGCTGCGCAGGACTGGAAAGCCGTGTCGGTTCCACTTCCGGGTTTTGCGGAGGCAGAAGTGCTTGTAAAATTCAAAGCCATTAACGACAACGGAAACAATCTGTTCATTGATAATATCAATTTAAGTCAAGCGCTTCCGACAACCAGTAAAGAGCTGGATCAGGAAGAAATGCGTGTGTCGCTTTTTCCCAACCCTGCTGCAGAACACGCAACTTTAGAGATCATTTCGGAGGAGGCTGCGCCTGCAACAATCAAGATAATTAATGCAAGCGGGCAGACCCTATTTACCCAACGGAGCGAACTCAAGCCAGGTTTAAATGCAGTCAGGATGGACACCAAAGAATTTGCGAATGGCATTTATCTTGTGATCATTGGATCAGAAAAAGCGTCCATTCATAAAAAACTAATTATCACAAGATAATTTAAGATTGTTTTTTTCTGTTGGATGGACTGTTCCTTCCTCTTGTGGAAAAGAGCGGGAGAGGCTGACGCGAAATTAATATGATTTTCACTTCTTTAGTTTGATGCGTTTATACCCAAACGTCTATATTTAACATGGACAGACGGCACAGTGAACAATGTGTTTGATCAGTTTGGATGATGGTAAAGGCGTTTATCGTATATTTACGTCACCCATTCACCATCCATGAAAAAAACATTAATTCCGCTGTTAATAGTATTTACATCCACTTTTAATTTGAAAACCTTTGGCCAGGAGGTTTGGATGATTGGTCCGATGTTGCATTATAACTTCGGAAAAGAAAAAAATCATTTTTCATGGGCAATCGAACTGGCCTATTGGAATGTAAAAAAATTCCCTTACAGTGTAGATGCCGGTTTAGAATTTAGTAAGAAGCGGACAAGGTTATACAGTGAAGTGCAAACGGGAATAGGAGTTGCAGGTTTATCCCTTGGTCCTGTTTTGGAATTTAACAAAGTTGAAAAAAAGCTGCGTTTAGGTTATCAAACTACATTCTGGCTGAACTATTTTATCGGTGTTGATTACAGATACAGACGCATTGATAAAACCAATTTTAACTGCGCGGGCATTTATGGCAAACTTCCTATCGGAACAAAAGATATGGAATCGTCGGATGGCGACAGCCGCGATTACGACTGGGATTAACGTGTTCAACCAACAGAGATCCGGCAAAATATAAAACGAATACAAAATTTATGTCAATAACAACAGAATCCGAATTAGCCGGAATGAAAAAAGTGAGTGAAGTAGTTGCTTACACCTTAAAAGCAATGAAAAATTATTCAAGGCCGGGCATTTCAACCAAACAACTAGACGACTACGGAGCAGAAATACTGCGGGATTTTGGTGCGAATTCAGCGCCTCATAAAGCATACAAATTTCCGGGATGGACCTGCATCAGTGTGGAAAATGAATTTTGCCACGGGATACCCTCACCAAACAGAATATTAAAAGAGGGCGATCTTATCAATATTGATGTTTCGGCGGAGCTCGATGGCTTCTGGTCAGACAACGGCGCTTCGTTTGTTCTTGGTGAGGACAAATACGGACATCAGAAACTTGTGGACGCTTCGAGAGAAATTCTTAAAAAAGCCTTGTTAAATATCAAAGGAGGTGTCAGAGTTTCAGACATTGGTCATCTTATGGAAACGGAAGCGAAAAGAAGGGGCTATAAGGTGATCAGGAATCTGACGGGGCACGGGATAGGCAGAAGTTTACACGAAGAACCATCCGAGATCGCGAATTTCAAAGACCGCTATAACCTTTCGCGGTTCAGAAAAAATTCTGTGGTCGCCATAGAGACGTTTATTTCTACGCACTCGAACTATGCTGTGACACTGAACGATGGGTGGACAATGGTCGGAAACACTGGTGGTTTTATGGCACAGCACGAACATACGATTGTTGTGACAGATAGCAGGCCAATGATACTGACAGAGAATAATGAAATCTGGAATTAAATCAAATACAAAATCTGCCGGAACTATTCGCTACAGATACCGGCAGGCAGGTCGATAGCGATAATTTTTTTCGTATCACTGTTAAATCTATTATTCTGATGGTAAGAAAAAATTTTTCCACCATCCATTTTATTGTTATTTTAGCCTGAACACAAACGCACCCGAACCGAAGAAGAGAAGGAACGAGATCAGCAGATTTATTGACAACAGCGACCACAGGTGTTTGTAAGCGCTTGTAAACAATTGTTATGGTTTTAATTGTTTGTAAATGCTTGTAAACGTTTTTGAGGGACAGGGGTGTGCGGGTGGTAGGTAGTTAGCGGGAATGCTTACCCGGACAACAAGACATGAGTAAAAAAAGAGACAGTAAAGCAGAATTTATCAATTGGTTTGGACCGGTCCTCGACGCATTAAGGGCTTTGGGTGGTTCGGCAAAACCTCGCGAGCTTGCGGAATGGATCGGACGAACTCTGAAGTTATCTGACAAAGTTCTGAATGCGAGATATGAAAAGTCCGGACAATTAAAATTTCCTAATCAAATAGCTTGGGCAAGACAATATCTAGTTTGGGACGGGCTTCTTGACTCATCTAAACATGGAGTATGGACACTTACCCCGAAAGGATGGAAAACGCATCTAACAAAAGAACAGGCGCACGAAATTTTTATCAAATGGGTCAAAATATTTCAAGAGCTTCGGGCGAATAAAGAAAGCGTTGAATCAGAAAAGAAAAAAGTTGTTGCAGCTCAAGAATCGGAGGACTTGGACGAGGGACAAGTTCTGGTGAAACCTACCCTTTTAGAGGTTTTACAGAGTATTTCTCCGACAGGTTTTGAGCATTTATGCGGACGACTACTGAAAGAATACAATTTCGAGGATATAGAAATTACTCAGCGTTCACATGACGGAGGTATCGACGGTTATGCGACACTTAAATTAAATCCATTTGTTAGTTTAAGCGTGTTCTTTCAATGTAAGCGTTTCAAAGGAACCGTCCCGACAGAAAAGGTTCAAGCATTTATTGGTGTTATGGAGACCAATAAGCGAAGTGTAGAAAAAGGTTTGATGATTACGACTGGCTCAGTTGCTAAGAGCGCGATCGAAATTGAAAAATCTAATATCAAACTTGAATTGGTGGACGGCGACAAACTTGTAGAGATGTTTGAAAATGTAGAATTGGGCGTAGTTCCGACGACCATTTTCGAACCGGACATGAAATTCTTCGAACAGTACCGTGACATGAAGTAGGCATGACCCGCTAACTGCCACTAGAGAGCATGCAATGACGACAACCTATAAATAAAATAATTAAAAAAAAGACAATGGCAGAATTTTTAGACACCCAAGTAGTTTCATATTACTTGAAAAAACTCATTAATAACGCGAACGACAAATTGTATTTAATAAGCCCATACTTGCAATTAAATAATCAGCTTAAATTGTCGCTTGAGGACAGGCACAAATTCTCAATTGACATTATCATTATTTATGGTAAAGTAAGCGACATAAATCCTGATGATAGTACTTGGCTTCAATCAATGCCGGGCATTAAATTATTATTTCACAAAGACCTTCACGCAAAATGTTATTTCAACGAAAAGGAGGCAATTCTAACATCGATGAATTTATATATGTTTTCACAACAGAACAATGTCGAAATGGGAATCTATATTTCGAAAGAAAAAGACGAAGAACTTTACAAACAAGTTGCAACAGAGGTTGACAGAATTAAACGAGGCAGCGAACATCGGACAATTTCTGTTCAAAAAGTTGAAGCGAAAAAGCCTGAATTCCATAAGGAGCAACCCACTCCAAAAAATGTGGAGCCTATTAAGACAAGTGCTTTCGATGGTAAATACTACTCAGCGACGGCATTATCAAAAGAACTTGGTATTTCAGCCAAAGACCTAAGTTATAAAATTGAAAAACTCAAATGGATTGAAAAACAAAATGAAGAATGGGTTTTGACAAGTTTAGGTAAAAATAAAGGTGCCCAAATAAAAAAAGGACAATATGGCGACTACATTGCATATCCCGAATCAATCATCAAAGAACTAAACTGACAAAAGCACGCCCCGCTACCAGCCGCTCAGGCGTCAGCCCGTAGTCTAACGTTACTGCCAATACCGGAACGAGTACCCGATAACCAACGATCTGACGTCTACCGTTTCCTTTTATTTTAGACAGAAAATCATTATCTTTAAGGTTCAAACCATTCTGACATGACAACTGCAACCATTCGATCTAAAGTGCATAAATATATTGACGAGGCAGACAGCAAAGTTCTTGAAGTTGTTTATCAGTTATTAGAAGTATATCGTCAAAGTAATTCCAGTCTGATGACAGCAGAACAGCAAAAAGAGGTTCTTAAAAGATCTACTTTGTTTAAAGAAGGTAAGATAAAAGGATACTCTGTTACGGAAGCCCGCAAAAGAGTAAAAAAACTCTCTGCTTAAGGTGGCAGCTTACAAAATTATTATTCTTGAAAACGCAATTTCTGAAATAGCAGAATCCTGCATATTTTATAACAGGAAGGTTCCGGGACTAGGTTATGAATTTGAAGAGGAGGTTTTCCAACTCATTGAGTTAATCAAGGACAATCCGCTACTTTTTCCGACTAAATTCGCTCATATTCATGAGGCCGTTGTGACACGCTTTCCTTTTGTAATCAACTATGAAGTTTTCGGAAAACAAATTATTGTTTCAGCGGTTTTTCACACAAAACGACATCCGGACAAAAAAACAAAGAGAAAACGTAAATAAATTTGGCTCTCACGTTCGGACAGCGACAGA